>JAUHVN010000017.1 GCA_030425055.1 Actinomycetes bacterium
CGCCGTGATGGCGGTCGCGACGATCGGCGGACCGCTGCTCGGCGGCGTCATCACCGACACGCTCGGGTGGCGCTGGAACTTCTTCGTCGCGCTCCCCTTCGCCGTGCTCGCGCTCATCATGCTGCAGCGCACACTGCACATCCCCCCGCGCGCGAAGCGCAAGACCCGCATCGACTACGTCGGCATCGTGCTGCTGTCGACAGCCGTCTCGCTGCTGCTCATCTGGGTGACCCTGGCCGGCGACAGCTTCGAGTGGTGGAGCCTCGAGAGCGTCCTCATGGTCGGCGGCGCACTGCTGGGCACCGCGCTGTTCATCGTGGTCGAGCTGCGCTCCCGCGAGCCCCTCGTGCCGCTGTCGATGTTCCGCAACCGCACCTTCACGCTCGCGGTCGTCGCGTCGATCGCGACGGGCATCGCGATGTTCGGGGCATCTGTCTTCCTCAGCCAGTACATGCAGCTCGCGCGCGGCGCCACGCCCACCGAGGCGGGCATCATGACGATCCCGATGATCGCCGGTCTGCTCGTCGCGTCGATGGGCGTGGGGGCGCTCATCACCCGGTTCGGGCACTGGAAGCCCTACCTCATCGCGGGCGCCGTCTCGCTGATCGCGGGCTCGTACCTGCTGTCGACGATCGAGTACGACACGAACTTCGCGCTCGTCTCGCTCTACATGTTCCTGCTCGGCGCCGGTGTCGGCATGACCATGCAGAACCTCGTGCTGGTCGTGCAGAACACCGCGAACCCGGCCGAGATGGGTGTCGCGAGCTCGGGCGTGACGTTCTTCCGCAGCCTCGGCGGCACGATCGGCGTCTCGGTCATGGGCGCCGCGCTCGCCGCACGGGTCACCGAGCTGATGGGCGACAAGCGCGACGCGCTCATGGCCGCGATCGCGGGCCTCGGCGAGCAGGGTGCCGACATCGCGCAGCAGCTGCAGGCGGGCACGCTCCCCCAGGTGTCGACGATGCCCGAGGTCGTCCGTGTCATCTTCGAGGACGTCTACGCGCAGGGCATCTCGCACTCGTTCCTCATCGCCGTGCCCTTCGCTGTGCTGAGCCTCATCGCGATCCTGTTCCTGCCGAACACGCCGCTGACCCGCATGACGACGACCGAGCGCCTGCACGCGAGCGAAGCCGACCTCGCGACGGTCTCGGTCGACGGAGGGATGCAGGCGCTCACCACGACCGGCTCGGTGCGGGTCGACGGCACCGCCGATCAGCCGGAGCACGCCCGTGACGAGCGCGACTAGGCTCGGCGCCATGACCGATCCCGCAGGCGGCGGCGCCTCCGACGAGCGCTCGGAGGCGATCCGCTCGCTCGAGACGGAGTTCGGCGAGCTGATCGCCCGCATGCGCCACCTGATCAGCGAGAACGCGCAGCGGCTCAGCCCCGGCCTGCTGCCGGGCGGCTACAAGACGTTCACCACGATCGTCCGTCGCGGCGGCATCACGTCGTCGGCCCTGGCCGACGTGCTGCTCGCCGACAAGGGGCAGATCAGCCGCACGGTGCGCGACCTCGAGCAGCGCGGGCTGGTGCAGCGCACCCCCGACCCCGAGGACGGCCGCTCGCAGCTCATCTCGGCGACCGAGTTCGGCCTCGAGCGGCTCGCCGCCGCACGAGCGCCGCAGGAAGGCCACCTCACGACCGCGCTCGACGAGTGGTCGGTCGACGAGATCCGCACGTTCTCGCGGATGCTGCACGCCCTGACGGCGGGCGTGCGGCCCTGATCGACGCGGGGCGTACCTTATCGGCGCGGTAGCACCCGCGTAACACGGGCGAGACAATCGCGGTGTTGACTGTGGGCAGAGCAAGCAACGAGTGCTGCCGACGCCGACACGCACGCGGAAGGAGCGACCGATGAGATTCCGGCCGCTGCGATCATCACCGAGCGAGCGGGCAACCGCCGTCCCGGTGCCCACGCCCCCCGACACGATGCGCGCCGTCGTCTTCGACGAACCGGGCGCACCGGACGCCCTCCACACCGCCACGGTGCCGGTGCCGGCTCCGGTGCTGAGCGAGGTTCTCATCCGCGTCGTCGCGGCGGGCATCAACCCGATTGACGCCAAGACGCGCGCCGGCAAGGGCGTCGCTGGGGCCATCGACACGTTCCCGACGGTGCCGGGCTACGACTTCAGCGGAATCGTCGTCGGCTCGCCGTACGAGGCGCATCCGTTCCCTCCCGGCACCGAGGTGTACGGGATGACCCCGTACCCGCGCACCGGCGGGTCCTACGCCGAGTACGTCGTGGCGCCGACGCTCTCGCTCGCGCGCAAGCCGGCATCGCTGTCGCACGTCGAGGCGGCCGGCGTTCCGCTGGCTGCCCTCACGGCGTGGGGGCTCGTGGTCGAGACTGCGCACGCGCACGAAGGTCAGCGGATGCTGATCCACGCCGGCAGCGGCGGAGTGGGCCACTTCGCCGTGCAGTTCGCCGCCTACTTCGGCGCCCATGTCACGGTGACCGGCTCGGGCCGGAACGCCCCGTGGCTGCGCGAACTCGGCGCCTCGGTGGTCATCGACTACACGAGCACGCGGTTCGACGAAGTCGTGTCGGACATGGACGTCGTCATCGACCTCGTGGGCAACGCCTCGGCGAGCACCGGGACGCGGTCGCTGTCGGTGCTGCATCGCGGCGGCCTCTACGTACTGGTTCCGACGGGGTCGTGGCCCGACTACGCCGAGCAGGCCGAGGCCGCGGGCATCCGCGCGACCTCGTACAAGGTGATCCCCGACGGCAGCGCACTCGCGACGGTCGGCCGGCTGCTCGATTCGGGGGCGGTGCAGGTCTACATCGACAAGGTCTTCGACCTCGATGCCGCGGCCGACGCGCACACCGAACTCGAGGGCGGCCACACGCGCGGCAAGATCGTGCTGCGCGTCAGCGACGACTGACGTCCCTCACGCCGGCGCGAGCACGCGTCGGCCCTCGGCGACGATCTCGGCGGCGATGGCGTCGAGCAGCGGCGAGCGCAGGTTCCACTGCTGCCAGTAGAGCGGCACGTCGACCGGGGGCCCGCCGAGGGCGACGATGTCGCCGGCGACGACGGCGGGTTCGGACTGGAACCGGGGCAGCAGGGCCCACCCGAGTCCGAGCCGCACCGCGGTCGCGAAGTCGGCGGATGCCGGCACGTAGTGGCGGGGCGGTGCTGCCGGTGCGGCATCCATCGCCTCGAGCCACTGCGTCTGCAGGTCGTCTCGGCGATCGAAGTCGACCACCGGCGCGGCGGCGAGCGCGGCAGGCGTCGGGCCGTCTGCGAACCAGCGCTCGGCGGCTGTCGCCGCCGCGAAGGCCTCGTAGCGCATCGCGCCCAGCGGCGTGACGCGGCATCCCGCGACCGGGGTCGCACGCGATGTGACCGCCCCCATGACCGTGCCCGATTCGAGCAGGCCTGCCGTGAAGTCCTGATCGTCGCGGTGCAACTCGAAGACCACGGGATGCCGCGCGCTCAGTCTCGCGAGCGGGGGCAGGAACCAGGTCGCGAGGGAGTCGGCGTTGACCGCGAGCGGCACCGAGACCACCGCGTCCTCTTCGCCTGCGGCGCCGAGTTCGGCCAGCGCGTCGTGCTCGAGCAGCGCCGCCTGGCGGGCGAGCCGGACGATCGCGGCGCCCGCGTCGGTCGCGCGCGTGGGCTTGGTCCGAACGAGCACGACCCGCCCGAGCATCTCCTCGAGGGTCTTGATGCGCTGACTCACCGCCGACGGCGTGATGTGCAGGCGGTGGGCGGCGGCATCCAGCGTGCCCTCGTCGACGACGGCGGCGAGCGTCTCCGCGAGATCGAAGGGGATCTTCATCGTAAGCCAGGCTAATGCACCTGAAGAATCATGAGCTGGACTCGCGCTCGACGCGTGCTTAGCGTGGGAACCGTGCTCGCCTCCTTCGTCGCCGGTCTCGGACTCGGCCTCTCGCTGATCATCGCGATCGGCGCCCAGAATCTCTTCGTGCTCCGCCAGGGCATCCGGCGCGAGCACGTGCTCGCCGTCGTCGTCGTGTGCACCGCATCGGACATCGCCCTGATCGCCCTCGGCGGGTCGGGGGTCGGACTCGCCATCACCGCGCTCCCGTGGCTCGTGACCGTGGTCCGCTGGGCGGGCGCCGCGTTCCTGGTCGTGTACGGGCTGCTCGCCGTCAAGCGTGCGTGGCGCCCGTCGGGCGAGGCGCTGCAGGTCGACGAGCGAACCGCCGCCGACCGCCGGCACGGCGCCGTGGCGACCGCGACGCGAACGCGGACGATGCCGATCGTGCTCACCGCGCTCGCGCTGACGTGGCTGAACCCGCACGTGTACCTCGACACCGTCTTCCTGCTGGGCGGCATCGCGGGCACGCACGGCGAAGGACGCTGGGTGTTCGCGGCAGGGGCGATGATCGCAAGCGCCGTGTGGTTCACCGCGCTCGGCTTCGGCGCCCGCTACCTCGGCCGCTGGCTCGCGACGCCCCGCGCGTGGCGCATCCTCGACGGTGTGATCGCCGTCGTCATGATCGGGCTCGCGATCAGTCTGGCCGCGGGCGCCTGAGCGACGGGTCGTCGATCTCGGCCAGGCGCGCGTCGAGCACGGCCCGGATCGCTTCGTCGGACAGCGGATGCTCGGGCTGGAAGCGGATCGTGCCCTTGTCGACGTCGAACCCGTCGAGCACCGCGCCCACCCGGGCCGGCACGTTCCCGCTGAACGGATACAGCGCGAAGTGCTTCTTCGTGCGCATCACCGCGAGGATCGCCTTGCCGCGATGGATGAGCGCCGGCATCCCGTAGCTCTTGCCCTGCTCGGTCTCGGGAACGTGCGCGCGGGCCACGTCGTACACATGCGCGATGATCGCGCGATCGGCCGGGTCGAGCTCGCTGAGATAGTTGTCGATCGTGCCCATGCGAGCATCCTGGCACGATAGGGGCATGCGGCGGGTGCAGGTGGTGGTCTCGGGCGGAGTTCAGGGTGTCGGCTACCGCGACACGATGCGGATCGTCGCGCGCGACGCGGGCGTCACCGGGTGGGTGCGCAACCGCCGCGACGGCACGGTCGAGGCCGAGGTCGAAGGCGACGACTCGGCCGTCGACGAGGTGCTCGCGTGGATGGCGGAGGGCCCGCCAGGTTCGCGCGTCGAGTCGGCGCGGGTGACGGAGATGGAACCGACGGGCTCCGAACGCGGCTTCGACGTACGCGACACCGCGTGAGGACCACGAAGGGCCCCACCCGGAGGTGGAGCCCTTCGTGAGGATCTGCGGAAGGCGGATCAGCCGATCGCGTTGACGTCCAGCGGGATGCCGGGGCCGAACGTGGTCGACACGGCGCCCTTCTGGATGTAGCGGCCCTTCGAGCTCGACGGCTTCAGACGCACGATCTCCTCGAGCGCGGTCTGCAGGTTCTCGTCGAGCTGCTGCTCGGTGAACGAGGCCTTGCCGACGACGAAGTGCACGTTGGCGTGCTTGTCGACGCGGAACTCGATCTTGCCGCCCTTGATGTCCTCGACGGCCTTGGCCGGGTTCGGGGTGACGGTGCCGGTCTTGGGGTTGGGCATCAGGCCGCGGGGACCCAGCACCTTTCCGAGACGACCGACCTGGCCCATGAGCTCGGGCGTCGACACAGCCGCGTCGAACGCGGTCCAGCCGCCGGCGACCTTCTCGATGAGCTCGGCGCCGCCGACCTCGTCGGCACCCGCGGCGATCGCGGCCTCAGCGGCCGGACCGGTCGCGAAGACGATGACGCGGGCGGTCTTGCCGGTGCCGTGGGGCAGGATGACGGTGCCGCGCACCATCTGGTCGGCCTTGCGGGGGTCGACCGACAGCTTGAGCGCCACCTCGACGGTGGAGTCGAACTTGCCGGAGCCGGTCTGCCGTGCGAGGGCGACAGCCTCGGTCGGCGTGTAGAACTTGTCCGCCTCGATCTTGGCGGCAGAGGCCTTGTAGGCCTTGGACTTGGTTGCCATCTTCTCTATCCCCCTCAGTCCTCGACCGTGATGCCCATGGAACGGGCGGTGCCGGCGATGATCTTCGAGGCGGCCTCGATGTCATTCGCGTTCAGGTCGGGCTGCTTGGCCTCGGCGATCTGACGCACCTGCTCCTTGGTGAGCTTGCCCACCTTGACCGTGTGCGGCGTGGCCGAGCCCTTCTGCAGGCCGGCGGCCTTCTTGATCAGCTCGGCGGCCGGCGGGGTCTTGAGGATGAACGTGAAGCTGCGGTCCTCGTAGACGGTGATCTCGACCGGGATGACGTTGCCGCGCTGCGACTCGGTCGCGGCGTTGTACGCCTTGCAGAACTCCATGATGTTGACGCCATGCTGACCGAGCGCGGGCCCGATCGGCGGCGCCGGGTTGGCGGCGCCGGCGTTGATCTGGAGTTTGATCAGCCCGGTCACCTTCTTCTTCGGTGCCATGTGTTTCTCTCCTTGTCGTGCGCCCACCAGGGCGCGCTTCCACGACCGGGCTCACCCCGGAGGTGGTGGTGGATCGCTGCGTGACGGGCACGCAACCGTCCAAGTCTACCCGATGCGCCCGCGGGGCCGAGAAACCACTTCTCGCACATCGAACCGGCCCTTCGGCGGTTTCTCGAGCGGCGCGTGGTTTGTCACGCTCGGCGGCGCGGGGGTGCTATTGCTTGGTGACCTGGTCGAACGAGAGCTCGACGGGGGTCTCGCGCTCGAAGAGCGACACGAGCACGGTGAGCTTGCCGCTCTCGGGCTTGATCTCGCTGATCGAACCCGGCAGGCCCGCGAACGAGCCCTCCTTGATCGTGATCGTCTCGCCGACCTCGAAGTCGACCTCGGTGACGACGCTGCGCGCGACGGGCTGGCCGCCCTTGCCCGCGGGCGCACCGGCCTTGGCGGGAGCGACCTCCTTGACCTCGACGAGGCTCTTCAGCATGTTGAAGGCCTCTTCGAAGCGCAGCGGGGTCGGGTTGTGGGCGTTGCCGACGAAGCCGGTGACACCGGGCGTGTGGCGAACGACCGACCAGGTGTCCTCGTTGAGCTCCATGCGCACGAGCACGTAGCCGGGGATCCGGACGCGCGTGACCATCTTGCGCTGACCGTTCTTGATCTCGACGACGTCCTCCATCGGGACCTCGATCTGGTAGATGTCCTCTTCGACCTCGAGCGTCGACTTGCGCTGCTCGATGTTGGCCTTCACCTTGCGCTCGAAGCCAGCGTAGGAGTGGATGACGTACCACTTGCCCGGCAGCATGCGCAGGTCGGCGCGGAAGGCCTCGTACGGGTCCTCCTCGGCGTCGGCGGCATCGACGTCTTCGGGCGCCTCGGCGGCATCCGCCGGCGACACCGAGTCCTCGACATCGTCCACGACTGCGGCGGCGGCGTTGACCTCGGCGACGAACTCGCCGTCGAGCACGGGGCGGTCCTCCTCGCCGTTGACGTCGGGGCCGTCGTAGGGGGTGACGTCGTCGGCGTGGGCGGCCTCGTACTCGGCCTCCTCCTCGGCGATCGAGTCGTTGAGCACCTCGGCGGCGGCTTCCGCCTCGTTGGTCTCGTCGATGTTCAGGGCGTCGTTCACGATCGCGTCGGCCTCCGGGTCCGTGATTTCGATGTCGTCCAGATCGGAGTCGTCGTCCTCCTCCTCGTCGTCGCCGTCGGCGACCACGTGCACGGCGACATGCTCTGCGGCGTCGCTCGCGTGGATCTCAGCCGCCAGGATGTTGCCCTCCTGAGCCTCGTCCTCTTCGGAGGACTGCTCGGCGGCCGTCGCCCAATCGGCGTCGTCGGAATATCTTTCAGACACTTGGTTCTCTTCCGTTTCGTGGAGGCCGGATCAATCGTCGGCCCCCGCGTCAGGTCTCAGGAGGGGATGCCGAAGACGGCGGTCGCGACCCACACGAACAGCAGATCCAGTCCGTACACGACGGCCATCATCACCACGACGAAGCCCAGCACGACGGCCGTGTACTTCAGCAGTTCCTGCCGGGTCGGCGTGACGACCTTGCGGAGCTCGGCGAAGACCTGCCGGATGAACAGTGCGATGCGCGCGAAGACATTGGGCTTCTTCTCGCGCGGCGCTCCGCCGCCGGCGACGATTTCGCCGTTCGGCTCGTCCTGGACCATCGATGCCACCTGAATACCTTCCGTGAGTCAGCTTCGGCTGACGCGCAGGGCGGACAGGAATCGAACCTGCAACCTGCGGTTTTGGAGACCGCTGCTCTGCCAATTGAGCTACCGCCCTAGAGACCGTACGGCCTCGGGATGTCCGCAGTCCTCTGCCGTGTCCTCGAGATTTGTGGGCTCTGCCCGTTCGCGGGCACGGCGAAAGAATGCAGACTTCAACTGCATTCCCCAGTGTACGGCATGCCTCCGAGCCCCGGCGAATCCCGGCGGGTGCCCGTGGGGCCATGGGGACCCACGGATCAGTACTGCTGCACGCCGTAGCGGTCGGGCTCCGGACCGCGACCGAAGGCGCGCCCCGACAGCGATTGCGGGGTGATGCGCACGTAGACGTACTTGAGCGTCGGGATCCAGGGCTTGAGGCCCAGCCCATCCGCCGCTTCGACCTCCGTCGAGGAGTCGAGGGCGCGGGCATGTCCGCGCACGACGACGCTCCACGCCGCGTCGTCCGTGTAGTCGTCCACCTCGAACAGCACCTCGTCGTTGACGGTCAGCTCGACGAGCTTGCTGCCCTGAGCCGTGCGGAAGACGATCTCGCCGTCGTCGACGACGTAGTTCACCGGGAAGATGTCGAGCACGTCGCCGACGTGGGTCACCAGGCGCCCGAGCTCATGTCTGCCCAGGTGCTCCCAGCATCCGTCGTCATCGAGCACGGTCACCGGTCCAGAGCCCACATCAGCCATGCCGCCAGCCTACGATGGCGCCGTGCCCGTGGAACAGGCCCTGCTCGACTCGTTGTGGGACTTCTCGGATGCCGCCGGGTCGGAGGCGCGGTTGAGGGATGCCGCCGCAGCCGCGGCATCCGCGGGCCTCACGTTCCTGCACGTCGACGCGCTCCACATGCTCGCGATCGCCGACCCCGAGCACGCGGACGAGTGGACGGATGCCGCGCTCGCCGCGCTCGAGGACGTCGATGAACCCCGCACGCTGCGCTGGCGGGTCTCGCTCTACAACAACCTCGGCTGGTGGCATGCCGACTCGGGCCGCCCGGACGAGGCGCTGGCCGCATTCGAGGCCTCGCGCGACGCCGCCGAGCGCTGGGGCACGCCGCAGCAGGTGGCGTGGGCGGACGAGGCGATCGCAGAGGTGCGCGGCGACGCCGGGGATCTCTGAATCGGGGCGGATCGCCGAGTCGGGGCGGATCTCGATACGGCCGCTTCGCGGCCTACTCGATCTTGCGCCGACGAGGCCTCAACGCTGCTGCGCAGCATTGACCCCTCACGGCGCAATGCGGATGAGCTTCTTGTTCACGAACTCGTCGGCCGCCAGCAGACCCATCTCGCGCGAGGTACCCGAGCGCTTCACGCCGCCGAAGGGCAGCTCGGGCGAATCGGCCAGCACGCAGTTGACATAGACCATTCCGGCGTCGATGCGGTTCGCGACGCGCTCGGCCTGCTCGGGGTCGGTCGTGTAGACGTACGACCCGAGCCCGTAGGTGGTGTCGTTCGCGAGCGCGACCGCCTCGTCCTCGCTCGAGACGCGGTAGACGACGCCGGCGGGGCCGAACAGCTCCTGACCGTATACGTCCATGTCCTTCGTCACGCCCGTGAGCACGGTCGGCGAGTAGTACGCACCGTCGCGCGTGCCGCCGGCGACGAGCGTCGCGCCCTGGGCGACGGCGTTGTCGATCTGGGCCTGCAGTCCCTCGGCCGCCTTCAGCGACGAGAGCGGGCCGAGCAGCGTGTCCTCGGCGAAGGGGTCGCCCATCTTGGTGCCGGTCATCGCGGCGGTGAACTTCTCGACGAAGGCGTCGTAGAGGTCGTCGGCGATGATGAAGCGCTTGGGTGCGTTGCAGGACTGGCCGTTGTTGTCCATGCGCGCCTCGACCGCGGCATCCACCGTCGCGTCGAGGTCGGTGGTGCTCAGCACGATGAACGGGTCCGATCCGCCGAGCTCGAGCGCGACCTTCTTGAGGTTGCGGCCCGCAACCTCGGCCACGGCGGCGCCCGCACGCTCCGAGCCGGTCACCGACACGCCCTGCACGCGCGGGTCGGCGATGATGGCGGCCGACTGCTCGTGCGACACGTACAGGTTGGTGTAGACGCCCTCGGGGAAGCCTGCGTCGGCGTACATGCGGGCGATCGCCGCTGCCGACTCGGGGCACTGCTCGGCGTGCTTGAGCACGATGGTGTTGCCGAGCACGATGTTCGGCGCCGCGAAGCGGGCGACCTGGTAGTACGGGAAGTTCCACGGCATGATGCCCAGCAGCACGCCCAGCGGCGCCTTGCGCACGACCGCGGTGCCCTCGCCCAGGATGTCGAGCGGCTGGTCCTTGGTGATCGCCTCGGCATTGTCGGCGTAGAAGTCGGTGATGTCGGCGGCGAAGTCGACCTCGCCCTCGGCGGCGGCGAGCGGCTTGCCCATCTCGCGCACGATGATCGCCGACAGCTCGTCACGACGCTCGCGGTGCAGCTCGGCGACACGGCGGATGAGGCGCGCGCGCTCGGCGATGTCGGTCTCGCGCCAGGCTCCGTACGCGGCGTGGGCGGTGGCCAGCGCCGACTCGACCTCTGCGTCGGTCAGCGTGGGATAGGTCGCCTCGGTCTCGCCGGTCGCAGGGTTCACGACTGCGTAGCTCATGCTCAGGTCTCCGATCGATTGGGTGGATGGGTCAAGTCTGCCTTCAGCGCCGGGTGCGCCGCAGGCTTTCGGGAGCTTCGAGAGAAAGTGTCTCGCCGCGGAAGAACGCCGGACGCTTCATCGCCTGCCAGAACATGATGATCAGGCCCAGCCCGATGATGACGACGCCCAGCACGAACACGCTGCCGACGCCGAACCACTCGGTCCCGCTGCCGTAGTCGGGGTCGAGGCTCTCGACGAGCGTGATCACGAACAGCGCAACGAGGATGACCCCGCCGACGAGGGGGAAGAGCAGCGTGAAGAAGAACGAGCGCACCGAGTCGGTCCACTGGCGTCGGAAGTACCACACGCACGCGAACGCGGTGATGCCGTAGTAGAAGCAGATCATCATGCCGAGCGTCGTGATGGTGTCCCACAGTACGTTCTCGTTGACGAAGCGCATGACCGCGTAGAAGACGGATGCCACCACCGCCGAGACGATCGTCGCGAACCCCGGCGTGAAGAAGCGGGGGTTCACCTCGGCGAACTTCTTCGGCAGCGCGCCGTAGTGGCCCATGGCCAGCAGCGTGCGCGCGGGCGACACGAACGTCGACTGCAGCGATGACGCCGAACTGGTGAGCACCGCGAGCGAGACGAGGAAGGCGAGCGGACCGAGGATCGGGCCCGACAGGTAGAAGAAGACGTTCGCCTGGATGTCGGGATTGCCCAGGCCCAGACCGCCTTCGCCGATGCCGGCGAACGCGAGCAGCGACACCGAGATCAGCAGGTACAGGCTCACGATCGTGATGACGGTGAGGGTCGCCGCGCGGCCGGGCGTGCGCTCGGGGTCCTTCGTCTCCTCGTTCATGGTGAGGGTGACGTCCCACCCCCAGAAGATGAAGATCGACAGCGACAGGCCGGCGACGATCGCGATGGCGGGCGTGACGACGAAGGGGTTGAACCAGGATGCCTCGACCGGGCTCGCATCGAACGCGGTGCCGTTCGCGACGTGGACGATCGCGGCGATCGAGAAGACCACGAGCACGAGCACCTGGAAGCTGACGAGCACGTACTGCAGCTTCTGCGTGGTCTGCATGTCGCGGTACGAGATGACCGTCGCGCCGAGCATGAACAGCAGGCACACCGCGACGTTGATGAAGGGGTTGAACGCGAGCTCGGCGATCGTGCCCGGGCTGCCCGAGAGCTGATCGACGAGCAGGAAGAGGAACTCGACGGCGATGCCGGCGAGGTTCGACAGCACGAGGATCGTCGCGGCGATGAGGCCCCACCCGGCCATCCAGCCCACCCAGGGGCCGAAAGCGCGCGCGGCCCACGTGAACGACGTGCCCGAGTCGGGCATCCGCCGATTGAGTTCGCGGTACCCGAACGCCACCAGCAGCATCGGGATGAAGCCGAGCAGGATGATCGCCGGCACCTGGAAGCCGACCTCCGACACCGTCGGGCCGAGGGCCGCCGTCAGCGTGTACGCGGGAGCGATGCACGAGATGCCGATCACGACGGCGCCGATGAGGCCGACGGTGCCGGCGCTCAGGCCCTTCTTCGACAGGCCTCCGTCGACCGGATCGCCGGTCTTCGTCGTCTCGGTCACGACGGGTCACCTCCCTCGGCCGCGCGCGAGCGCGGAACGACCATCATGGGCACCGGCAGTTCGCGCAGCATCTTCGTCGCCGTCGAGCCGAGGAACAGCCGCTTGGGCTGCGCGAGACGGCTCGATCCGACGAGCACGATCTCGCCGGGCTCCCAGTCGAGCGCGGCGACGGCCTCTTCGATGCTCTCGCCGTCGCCGACGACGACGCGGCTCTCGATGCCGTCGGGCAGGGATGACTGCGCGCGCGCCAGCACGTCCTGCGCGTGGGCGGCGCCCGCGACCCGGATCACGCCGGTGTCGACGGTGGCGGGCAGATCGACCGTCACCAGCGAGACGAGCCGCACGCGTGCGCCGGTGGCCGTCGCCAGCCGCACGGCCTCGGCCATGACCTCGTCGGCACCCGGTCGGGTTCCCAGCGCCACGGTGATGCGCGGGATGCCCGCGTCGAGCGGCGTCTTGCGCGCGCCGCGGGGCACGAGGACCACCGGGACGTCGGCGGTGTGCACCAGCTCTGCCGCCGTCGTGCCGACACGGTGACGGCCGCGCACCGATCCGTCCGCGCCGCCGACGACGAGGTGACCGGCGCCCACGTCGTGCGCCGCCTGCAGCAGCCCCTCGCCGAACGAGTCGGCGAACCGCACGTGCTCGGTGTGGGCGAGACCGTCGGGCAGGTCGGCGACGGCGTCGGCGAGCCAGGCATCCGCCTGGTCCTGCAGGTACCGGTCGTAGCCCGACTTCGGCGGCGTGATGACGCTGCGCGTGTCGGCGGGCAGCACGATCACACTGTGCAGGTCGGCGCCGGATGCCTGCGCCAGCCGGGTGCCGAGGGCGAGCGCGTCGCGCCCCGCCTTGGTCGCGGTGTACCCGACGACCACCGGAGCGCTCATGCGCGGACCTGCTCCACGATCGCGGCGGCGGCGAGCCGCCCCATGCGGATCGCGCCGTCGACGTGCTGGTAGCCGGCACCGGCCATGTCGCTGCACGCGAAGTGGATGGGTCCGACCGGCGTGCGCAGATCGGCGCCGTAGCGCGCGAGCCCGCCGAGGTCGAAGCTCGCCGCGTACGCGCCGCGGGTCCACTCCTCGGCGCCCCAGTCGCTCTCGAAGTACACGAGCGGGTTCTTCGCCTCGGGGCCGAAGTAGTGCGACAGCGACTCGAGGATGCGCTCCTTGCGCTCGTCGGCCGAGACGCGGAACAGGTCGTCGGCGTTGCGGTCCGACACGAATCCGACCAGCGTGCCGCGCTCGTCGCCGTGATTGGTGTTGTCGTAGGCCTCGTGCGAGATCTCGTACGGGCTGAACGCCGTGCCCGAGAGTCCGGCATCCCGCCAGAACGGCCGGTCGTAGACGGCGTGGACCTTGATGACGAAGCCCATCGAGATGTGCTGGTGCAGCTGCTGCTTCAGTCGCGGCAGCGGCGGGTCGAACTCGATCCAGGGGTACAGCACCGGCGCGTGGGCGAGGATGACCGCGCGCGCGTGGACGGTGAGGCCGTTGTCGGTGATGACCGTCACGGCATCGTCGGCGTCGCGGCGGATCGTGTTGACCGGCTCGTTCAGCAGAACGTCGGATCCGAGTCGTTCGGCCAGCAGGAGCGGAACCTGCTGCAGCCCGCCGACCACGCGCTTGTCGAGGATGTAGTCCGCGTCGACGAGGTGGCTGAAGCTGCCGGCGCTCGCGGCCATCAGCAGCGCCTGCAGCGCCGAGAACGCGTAGGCGGGCTTGGTGAGCATCGCACCCGCGATGAACAGCGCGATGTTGTCGCGCGCCTCCTGGTCGTCGGTCTGCTCTTCGAGCCACGCTTCGAACGAGATGCGGTCGAGGGCCTCGGCATCCGGATGCTCCCACGGCCGGTCGGGGTCGACCTCGGCCACGAGGGCGTCGAGCAGCTCGATGAGGCGCACGATCTCGGCCTCGGTCTCAGGTGCGACGGGGAAGATCTCGCCGGTGAACCGGGTCAGCGCGCCGTCGCGACCGATGTAGACCGACTCGCCGTCGCGGTAACGGCTGTAGGTCTCGAGGCCCAGGTCGGCGATCGTCTCGATCAGCGCCTCCTGGTCGGGCGAGACCCACTGCCCGCCGATCTCGAGCATCGCGCCGTCGACGACGTCGGTCCACAGGCGGCCGCCCACGCGGTCGCGCGATTCGAGCACGACGACCGACAGCCCGGCCTTCTTCAGCTCGTTGGCGGCGGTGAGGCCCGCGGCGCCGGCGCCGACGATCACGACGTCTCTGGTCAGGTCTTCCATGTCCGCTCCCCCGCTCACGCCGCGGCCAGCGCCGACGCGACCACGTCGAGCGCCTCGTTCAGCAGGTCGTCGCCGATCGTGAGCGGCGGCAGGAAGCGGATGACGTTGCCGTAGGTGCCGCACGTGAGCACGATGACCCCTTCGGCGATGCAGGCCTTCGCGACGGCGGCCGTGAGCGCGGCATCCGGAGCGCCCGACTCGGGGTCGACGAACTCGGCGGCGATCATCGCACCGAGGCCGCGCACATCGCCGATGCGCGGGTCGGATGCCTGCAGCTCGGTCAGCCGCGCCTTCAGCACCTCGCCGATCTCGTCGGCGCGTGCCGCGAGGCCCTCGGACTCGTAGGCGTCGATGCTCGCGATCGCCGCGGCGCACGCGACGGGGTTGCCGCCGTAGGTGCCGCCCAGTCCGCCGGTGTGCGTGGCGTCCATGATCTCGGCGCGGCCGGTCACGGCCGCCAGCGGAAGCCCGCCGGCGATGCCCTTCGCGGTGGTGATGAGGTCGGGCTCGATGCCGAAGCGCTCCGACGCGAACATCGCACCGGTGCGGGCGAACCCGGTCTGGATCTCGTCGGCGATGAAGACGACGTCGTTCGCGCGGCACCAGCCGACGATGGCGTTCAGGAACCCGTCGGCGGGCACGATGAAGCCGCCCTCGCCCTGGATGGGCTCGATGATGACGGCGGCGAGGTTGTCGGCGCCGACCTGCTTCTCGATGATCGAGATCGCGCGCGCGGCGGCATCCGGCCCCGACAGTCCGTCGCGGAACGGGTACGACAGCGGGGCGCGGTAGACCTCGGACGCGAAGGGGCCGAACCCGCTCTTGTACGGCATCGACTTGGCGGTCAGCGCCATCGTGAGGTTGGTGCGGCCGTGGTAGCCGTGGTCGAACGCGACGACGGCCTGCTTGCCGGTGAACTTGCGGGCGATCTTGACCGCGTTCTCGACCGCCTCGGCGCCCGAATTGAACAGGGCGCTCTTCTTCGCGTGGGCGCCGGGCGTGATGCGGTTGAGCGCCTCGGCGACGGCGACGTACGACTCGTAGGGCGAGATCATGAAGCACGTGTGGGTGAACTGCGCCACCTGCGCCTGCACCGCCTCGACGACCTTCGGATGCGCGTTGCCGACGCTCGTGACGGCGATGCCCGAGCCGAGGTCGATGAGCGAGTTGCCGTCGGCGTCGACGACGACCCCGCCACCGGCGGCGACGGCCTCGATGGGGGCGGTGTGGCCGACGCCCGAGGCGACGGCGGCGGCCTTGCGCGCCAGCAGCTGCTGCGAGCGGGGACCGGGGATGCTGGTGACCAGTCGCCGCTCCTGCGGCAGGTTCGGGCCACCCAGGGGCGTGTTCACGGCGGTGTCGACAGCGGTCATGCTCGGGAGCGTACTCAGCGGCGCAAGCCGCAAGCACCAGACGTGCTGTACATTCTGGCTACACCGCTGTACGCCCGGTACACCCAGCGCACCTCGAGGATCGCCATGCCCCGCCCGTCCGACCCGCCGACGCTGCGGGCGCTGCTCTCCCGCCACGATCTGGGCCTGCGTCTGAAGCACGATCCGGCGGACCTCGACGCGCGGTCGCTCGACGGCGAGCTGCGCTGGGTGCACTCCAGCGATCTCGCCGATCCCACGCCGTTCCTCTCCGAAGGCATGGTGCTGCTCACCACCGGCACCCAGTTCGGCGACTCCGCCGGCGCCGACGAGTTCGACGCGTACGTCGGCCGCCTCGCGGGCCGCGGCCTGCTCGGCCTCGGCTTCGGCACCGAGGTCGCGCGCGCCGGCATCCCCGATGGCCTCGCCGATGCATGCCGCGCGCACGGGATGCCGCTGTTCGAGGTCCCCTACCGCACACCGTTCATCGCCGTGGCGCGCGCGAACGCGGAAGCCATCGCCGCCGAGGCATATGCCCGCCGCACGTGGGCGCTCGCGGCGCAGCGCGCGATCGCCCTGGCGGCGCTGCGCCCCGACGGGCTCGGCGCGACGCTCGCCGAGCTCGCGAAGCAGCTGGGCGCCTGGGTCGGCATGTACGACGCGGCGGGCGAGCTCGTGCGCCAGCATCCGCCGCGCGCGCTCGACGACGACACCGCGCACGACCTGCACGAGCACGTGGGCGCCGTGCTGCGCCGCGGAGCCCGCGCGGCGTCGGCGCTCACCGTCGGCGACACGTCGTTCAGCCTGCAGACCCTCGGGCACGGCGGACGACTGCGCGGTGTCATCGCCATCGCGTCGGGCGACCTCGACCGCGAGGGACGCGACGTCGTCACCGCGGTGATCGCGATGGCCGGCCTCGCGCTCGAGCAGCAGCAGAGCCTCAGCCGCGCCCGCGGGGCGCTGCGCGCGGGCCTGGTGCGCTCGCTCGCGGCCGGCGAGACGACGCTGGCCCGCCGCATCGCCCGCGACCTGTGGGGAGGGCTGCCCGCCGCGCCCATCGCGGTCGCGGTCACCGACGCGCGCGCCGTGCGCGTCGAGGCGGTCTCGGACCTGCTCGAGCTGCGCGCCGACGAACGCCGCGGCGCGCTGTTCTTCGGTCGCGCAGACGACGGCGTCGTCATCGTCCTGCCCGCCGATGAGCGCGCGGTCGTCGACGAGCTCGCCGAGCGGTTCGGCATCCGCATCGGCCTGTCGGATCCCAGCGGATACGACGGCTTCGCCGGCGCGATGGGCCAGGCCGCGGCTGCTCGGGATCGCGGGACCGCGCCGGTCACCACGTTCGCCGAGATCGCGCGTGCGGGCGTGCTGTCGGCCCTCGCACCGGATGCCGCGGCCCTCGCGGCCGCCGAACTCGCGCCGCTGCGCGACCACGACTCGGCCGAGGGCACGCAGCTCGTCGCGACACTCAAGGGGTGGCTCGACAACGACTGCTCGCACGAGGCCACCGCGCGCGCCCTGGGGGTGCACCGCCACACGGTGCGCACCCGTCTCGCCCTCGCCGAGCGGCTGCTGCAGCGCGACCTCGGCTCGTTCGCCGTGCGCGCCGAGCTGTGGGCCGCGCTGCGGGCGCTCGAGGGCTGACCGCGCGAGCGCTTCATCCGTCACCCGGGTACGCCGGTCGGCCGGTTGCGCGTGCAGAGGTGACGGATGAACGGGCGAACGGCGCAGCGGATACGCTGGCGGGCGTGCACAACGGCGAGGTCTCGTGGTGGTGGCGCGATCTCGGCGGGCCGCCGGAGGCGCGGCATCCGCTGCCCGGCGACATCGACGTCGACGTCGCGATCGTCGGGGGCGGGTACACCGGACTGTGGACGGCGTACTACCTCAAGACTCTGCAGCCCGACCTGCGCGTGGCCGTGCTCGAGCAGCGGTTCGCCGGATTCGGCGCGTCGGGCCGCAACGGCGGGTGGCTCACCAACTCGGTGACCGGAGGCCGCGAGCGCTACGCGCTCTCGCACGGCGTCGATGCCGCGAACGCGCAGCAGCGAGCGCTCAACGAGACCGTCGACGAGGTGATCGCCGTCGCCGGTCGCGAGGGCATCGACGCCGACATCGTCAAGGGCGGCGAATTCGAGGTCGCGCGCACCCCCGCGCAGCTCGCGCGCATGCGGGCGCACGTCGACGACGAGCAGGGGTGGGCCCACACCGATCTCGAGTTCCTGGATGCCTCCCCCGCGGCATCCCGCATCGGCGTGGCGGGCACGCTGGGGGCGACGTGGCATCCGCACTGCGCGCGCATCCATCCCGGCAAGCTGGTGCGCGGTCTCGCCGACGCCGTCGAGCGGCTCGGCGTCCAGATCCACGAGCAGACCCGCGTCGAGCGCATCGAGCCCGGGTGCGCCGTGACCGACCGCGGCACGGTGCGCGCGACGCATGTGCTGCGGGCGACCGAGGGCTTCACCCCCGACCTGGCCGGCGAGCACCGCACGTGGCTGCCGATGAACTCGTCGATGATCGTCACCGAGCCGCTGCCGGCGTCGTTCTGGGATGCCGCGGGCTGGGCGGGCCGCGAGACGCTCGGCGACTACGCCCACGTGTACATGTACGCGCAGCGCACCGCCGACGACCGCATCGCGTTCGGCGGAAGGGGCGTGCCCTACCGCTACGGCTCGCGCGTCGACACCGACGGGCGCACGCAGGACCGCACGGTCGCGTCGCTCACCGCGCTGCTGCGCGACTTCTTCCCGGGCGCTGGCGAGGCCGCGATCGACCACGCGTGGGCGGGCGTGCTCGGCGTGCCGCGCGACTGGGCCGCCACGGTCGGGCTCGACCGCGCGACCGGGCTCGGGTGGGCCGGCGGATACGTCGGCACCGGCGTGACCGCGACGAACCTCGCCGGGCGCACGCTCGCCGACCTCGTGCTCGGACGCGACACCGACCTCGCGCGCCTGCCGTGGGTCGGCCATCGCGCAAAGCGGTGGGAGGTCGAGCCGCTGCGCTGGGTCGCGGTGCAGGCGATCTACGCCGCGTACCGCACCGCGGACCGCATCGAGGCATCCGGTCGCTCCGCGCGCACGGCGTGGCCGGCCGCCGTCGCCGGCTGGGTCGCCGGGCGCTGAGCCCGGCTGCAGGTGGCCGACGCAGGCGTCCACTTCCGTTGAGATCAGGTGTTCTCGCCGTGACAGGACGTTCGCCGACCGAAACCGCCTGTTCTCGCCGGATCACCTGATCTCGGCAAGAGGCAGCGCCGTCCGAGCGCGGTGCGAGCGGCGCGCCACTCAGCGCGGGGCGTGCGCCTCGAGGAACTCGTAGACGTCCGTGGTGTCCACGCCGGGGAACGCCCCCGTCGGCAGAGTCGCGAGCAGCGTGCGCGGCGTGCGGACGTTGGGCCACGAGTTCTCGCGCCAGGATGCCTCGAGGTCGGCGGGTGCACGACGGCAGCAGGCCTCGACCGAGTGCTTCGACACTCCGCGGTTGGGGGTGTCGCGGCCGAGGAACCACTTCGTGTCGTCGAAGCGCACGCCGACGCTCACCGAGTGGGCGCCTTCGCTGGACAGCTCGACGCGGGCCGTGCACCAGTAGGTGCCGTTGCCGGTGTCGGTGTACTGGTAGTACGGGTTGAAGTGGTCGTCGACGTCGAAGACGACGCGCGAGGTCCACTTGCGGCAGCACATCTGCCCTTCGATCGCACCGAGGCGGTCGGTCGGGAAGTTCACGTCGTCGTTCTCATACGCCTTCGTGATCGTGCCCGACTCGTGCACCTTGAGGAAGTGCACCGGAATGCCGAGGTGCACCGTCGCGAGGTTGGTGAACCGGTGGGCGGCGGTCTCGTACGAGACCGAGTACGCGTCGCGCAGGTCTTCGATCGAGATGGCGCGGTCCGCCTTCGCGTCGGCGATGAACGGCACCGCGTGCGCCTCGGGGATGAGGAGCGCGCCGGTGAGGTAGTTGGTCTCGACGCGCTGGCGCAGGAACTCGGCGTAGCTCGTCGGCTCGCGGTGGCCGAGGATGCGGCTCGACAGGGCCTGCAGCACCGCGGTGCGCGGGTCGCCCTTGGACGCCATGCGGCTGGAGAGGTACAGGCGTCCGTTCTTGATGTCGGCGACCGACCGCGTCGTCTGCGGCAGGTCGGGAACGTAGTGCAGCGTGAAGCCGAGGTGCGCCGCGATGTCCGATGCCGTGCGCTGCGTGAGCGGACCGCCGGGGTGGTCGACGGCCTCGAGGATGCCGCGCGCCTGCTCCTCGAGATCGGGGAAGTAGTTGTCCTGCGTGCGCATCAGGCGGCGCAGCGCCACGTTGGCACGACGCGCCTCCTCGGGCGTCGCGGCGCGCTCGTCGCGCAGCCGCTCG
>JAUHVN010000373.1 GCA_030425055.1 Actinomycetes bacterium
CACGTGCGCCCCGTATTCCTCGATCATCGTTCCCCTTTGAACTCCCCCAGCAGTTGACCGGGGAGTGTAGGGGAAAGCGAGGACAACGCCCATGTCAGTCGCGGAGTTCGCTGACGTCGTATTCCTGCCGGCAGGTGCATTCGATGCCGTCGTGGAGGCCGGCGTCGTGCGCTTCAAGCAGCGAAGCGACCATCTCATCCCAGGTGCTCAACTGACACGCTCCCGGCTGAACAGGTCTGTTACCGTCCCGATTTCAGTTTGTTTCGACTCGGACAACGGACGAGAACGCTTGTTATCGCGGCGGGTCGCCAGATCGACGGGCGCGTCACCGTCCGGTGTCGGCGCGATGACGTTCGGAATGAACGCAGACATAGGCACCTGGAGCGCGTTCGAGAGCGCGGCGAGATCGTCGATGCTGAATGAGAGCTTCCCGTTCAGCCGCTCGTACCAGTAGCGCTGCGACTTTCCGATGATGCTCGGGAGCGAGTTGCTGTTGAGCTTGCGGCGTGCGAGCTCGGCCCGTACTTCCGCGGCCACGAGTTCGCGTCCGCTGGTTTCGGTGGCGAATGCCTCACTTCTGTTCATACGCTCACCGTATCGCCTATGCCGTTTGAAATCAACCTGAGGCGCGTAAATCAGCGGTTCAGACGGCAAAAATACGCGACACGCGGATAATCAGCGCTTGACAGAAACCGTCTAGCGTCTAAAGTCATCCGTATGACGGATACCCCAGCCGCGACAGTCGGCGCGACAGTGCGGGCAGAGATGGCCCGACACCGCATCTCACAGGCGGTCGTCGCGAAGCATCTTCATCTCTCTCAGGCGGCGGTATCCCGCCGTCTCAACGGCGTCGTCCCGTTCAACGTCGCCGAACTCGACGTCATCGGCCGGCTCGTGAACGTGCCCGTCGAGCGCCTGGTCTCTCTCGAGGTGGCCGCGTGAACGAGAACGTCTGCCAGGTGTGCTGGAACAAGCCGCAACCGGGTGAGGTGCTGCTGTCCACGATCATCGTCGACCCTGCAGGCGTGGCTTCTCTTGGCGTGGCGGGGCATGGCTGGGTCGGGTCCGGTCCGGTTCGGCTTGGCAGGCATGGCATCGCAGGGCTGGCCCCGGCATGGTTCGTCTGGGCGCGGTACGGCGTGGCTGGCGAGTCGAGGATGGCACGGCACGGCATCGCACGGCGTGGCTCCGCACGGCGGGGCGTGGCAGTCCAGGCGCGGCACGGTTCGGTCAGGCGCGGCGTGGCGCTGCGTGGCTTGGTCCGGCAGGGCGCGGCGGGCAGGGAGAGGCCGGGTCGGGCGGGTCCAGTCATGGCACGGCAAGGCGGGGCAGGCATTCGGGTGAGTGGCACACACCAGGGGTTCAAGTCCCCCGGCACCCACGGACATCACTAGGTGATCCACAGAAAAGAGCCCCCGATGCAACCGGGGGCCCAACGAGAAAGCGAAACCATCTCATGTCCACTGTAACGGAAGCCGCAACCATTCAGATCGACCGCATCGCTGCTGAGACCTGGCGTGTCCCGATCGAGGGAACCGCGCCGCTCATCGTCCACAACTTCTCCGAGAAGTCGAAGCGGCAGATGCTCGAAACCCAGCAGGGCAAGAAGAAGCTCAAGGAGATCCGCGACCCGCAGGCCGAGTACGAGGCCGCGTTCTACCGCATCGCCGACCCCGTGTCGGGCGAGATCCGCAACGGGTTCCCGGTCACTGCGTTCAAAGCCGCGACGACCGGCGCGGCACGGTTCTACGACAAGTCAGTGTCGATGACCGCCCTCCGCCAGTTCCTGTTCATGCGCGGCATCCTCACCGACGCCGACCCGCAGCAGTTGGTCGAGATCATCGGCGAACCCCGCATGCGCGAGGACGTAGTCCGCCTCGGCGGCCCCTCCCGCTCGGCGGACCTTCGCTACCGCCCTGAGTTCCCTCAGTGGTCCACGGTCCTCGAGGTCACGTTCGTGAAGTCGTCCATCAGTCTCGGTTCCGTCCTCTCTCTAGTCGACGCGGGAGGCCTCGGCATCGGGGTTGGCGAGTGGCGTCCGGAGAAGCGCGGCGAGTTCGGCACATACCGTGTCGCCGGCGAGGCGGTGCAGGTCCCGTGAACCTACGCGACGAACTCATGCGGGTCCGCGCCGAACACGGCGCACTAACCCCCGCGAACGTGGTCGAGTCCGCACGTGAAGCCGACTCGCCTCTGCACCACCGCTTCGAGTGGGACGACACGATCGCAGCCGAACAGTATCGGCTCTCGCAGGCCGCGGAGATCATTCGCAAGGTCAAGGTCTCGTACAGCACCGCCGACAACCAGCGGCGGGAGGTGCGCGCGTTCCTGCCCGTCCGGGGCGACGAGCCGACGGCGTCCGTCTACGAGCCCACCGACGAGGTACTCACCGACCCGTTCACGTCGAAGCTCAAGCTCCAAGAATTCGAGCGGGAGTGGAAGTCGTTCAAGTCGCGCTACGAGCACCTGCGTGAGTTTCGCGCGGTTCTGCTCGCTGACCTCGAAGGGCAGGTCGCGTGATGCCCACCAACACACCGATTGTATCGGTTGAAGAGTCCCGCGCGGCGGTGGATGCGCTGTACAAGCGTGAGCGTGCCGCGTGGGACGAGTACAACGAGGCTTCGCGGATGGTCGCGGGGTTCGTGGCTGAGGTCGGCCCCGACAGTGAGCTCGTGCTGGGTGCGTTGCCCAGGTATGAGGCGGCGCGGGATGAGTGGAACGCGGCGTCGGCGGCGTTCTTCGCGGGGGCGGTCGCTGAGCGGGCCGTGGTCAACGACAAGCCGCTGCGCCGTCGTGAGGGTGTCACCGAGGAACTGATGGGACGCGACCAGTGACGTGCGCCGCGATCTCCCCGTCTGGTGTCGCGTGCGTCCGGGAGTTCCCGACCGTG
>JAUHVN010000374.1 GCA_030425055.1 Actinomycetes bacterium
CGATCAGGCCGCGGGCGAAGTCGACGGCCTCGTCGGTGGAAATGCTTTGAACCATGGTGCTTCGCTGTCTACTCGGTGGGTTCCGGCAGGCCCTCGGCATCGCGCGTATCCGCCCCGTCGAGCTTCAGCGCGCCCTTGTCGAGGTAGAGCCCGCGCGTGCAGAAGCGGCGCAGGTCGCGCTCGTTGTGGCTCACGAAGAACAGTGTGCGCCCCTCGGCGAGGAGTTCATCGATGCGCCGGTAGCACTTCTCGCGGAACGCCTTGTCACCGACGGCGAGCACCTCGTCGACGAGCAGGATCGGCTCCTCGAGCTGCGAAACCACCGAGAAGGCGAGGCGCACCTTCATGCCGTTCGACAGGTGCTTGTACGGGGTGTACTGGAAGTCGTCGAGTTCGGCGAAGTCGATGATGCCGTCGTAGCGGCGGGCCACCTCGGCACGCGTCATCCCGTGCAGTCCGGCGGTGAGTCTGACGTTCTCACGCACCGTGAGGTCGCCGACGAACCCGCCGGTGATCTCGATGAGCGGGGCGACTCCGCCGCGGATGTCGACTCCGCCCTCGTCCGGAATCAGCACGCCGGCGACGAGCTTGAGGAGCGTGGACTTGCCCTGCCCGTTGCGTCCGACGACGCCGATCGACTCCCCGGGCCGCACGTCGAAGCCGACGTTCCGCAGCGCCCAGAACTCTCCGGGCTTGGAGCGCCGCGACGAGTCGGCGAAGAGATCCTTGATGCTGCGGCGCCCGCGCCGGTTGCGACGGAAGCGCACCCCCAGGTCGTGCACGCGGATCGCGAGGTCGGATGCCGCCATCACAGCTCCTTCAGCACCGGACGCTCGAGACGGCGGAAGACCTGCAGTCCGAGACCCAGGAACGCGAAGCTCATGACCGCACCCACGATGACGCTCAGGGTGTCCCACTGGTCGGGGAAGAATCCCATCCGGTACAGGGTGAAGATGCCTGCGAGGGGGTTGAACGCGGCTGCCTCCGCGAAGCCGCCCGGCAGGTCGGTGACGCCGTAGATGATCGGCGTGGCGTAGAACAACGCGCGCAGAATGAGCCTCGTCGTGCGCTCGAGGTCACCCCACAGGACGCACAACGGCGCCACGAGCAGTCCGATGCCCACGAGCAGCACCGTCTGCAGCACCACCGCGACGGGGAACCACAGCAGACCCCAGCCGACCTGCGCCGGCATCGTCGAGTACTGCGAGACGATCACGAACAGCGCCAGCACCGGCAGCGAGAAGAGGAACTCGATCCCCTTGCTCAGCACGATCCGGTTGACCCAGATGGAGCGCGGAATCGCGGTCGAGCGCACCAGGCGGGCGTCCTTGTTGAAGGCCCTCGTGAAGTCGGTCACCGCCGAGTTGAACCACACCCACGGCAGCAGCGCGGTGATGAGGAAGACGATGTACGGCTCCTCGCCGACGCCGCGCCCGAACACCTGCGTGAAGACGAACCAGTAGATCGCGCTCATCACAAGCGGGTCGAGCACCGACCACAGGTACCCGAGGGCGCTCGTGGCGTAGCGCACACGCAGGTCGCGGGCCGACAGCAGCCACAGCGAGTGCAGATAGCGCCGGAGCGAGCCCGGCGCGCCGACGGTGGCGGTGGTCACGGCGACGAGTCTAGAGCCGCCGGTCACGCGAGCTGGTTCTGCCACATGGACAGCGCCGATCCGATGGCCATGTGCATGTCGAGGTACTGGTAGGTGCCCAGCCGTCCGCCGAAGAGCACTCCGTCCTCGCCCTTCGCGAGTTCGCGGTACGCGAGCAGGCCGGCGCGGTCCTGAGGGGTGTTGACCGGATAGTAGGGTTCGTCGTCGCGGTCGGCGAAGCGTGAGAACTCGCGCATCACGACCGTGCGATCCGACGGATAGCGGTCCTTGCGCTCGGGGTGGAAGTGACGGAACTCATGGATGCGCGTGAACGGCACATCGGCATCGGCGTAGTTCATCACCGAGGTTCCCTGGAAGTCGCCTGTGTCGATCACCTCGCGCTCGAAGTCGAGCGTGCGCCACGACAGGGCACCCTCCGCGTAGTCGAAGTAGCGATCGACGGGTCCGGTGTAGACCACGGGCACCTGGCCGACGACCGCCGACTTGTGAAGCGGCTGGGATTCGTCGAAGAAGTCGGTGTCGAGCTTCACGTCGATGCCCGGATGGTCGGCCATGCGCTCGAGCCATGCGGTGTAGCCGTCGACCGGCAGCCCCTCCCAGGTGTCGTTGAAGTAGCGGTTGTCGTACGTGTAGCGCACCGGCAGCCGGCTGATGACCTCGGCGGGAAGCTCCTTCGGGTCGGTCTGCCACTGCTTGGCGGTGTAATCGCGGATGAACGCCTCGTAGAGCGGGCGCCCGATGAGGGCGATGCCCTTCTCCTCGAGGTTCGCGGCGCTCTTGACGTCGAACTCCCCCGCCTGCTCGTGGACCAGAGCGCGCGCCTGGTCGGGTGTGTAGGCGGCGGCGAAGAACTGGTTGATCGTGCCGAGGTTGATCGGCAGGGGGTACACGACGCCCCGATGGTTCGTGTACACGCGGTGGACGTAGTCGGTGAAGGCCGTGAAGCGGTTGACGTACTCCCACACCGCGGGGTTGGAGGTGTGGAAGAGGTGGGCGCCGTAGCGGTGCACCTCGATGCCCGTTGCGGGGTCGTCCTCGCTGTAGGCGTTGCCGCCGATGTGGCTGCGTCGGTCGATGACCGTGACGCGGCGACCTGCCGCGGCCGCGCGCTCGGCGATGGTGAGGCCGAAGAAACCCGACCCGACGACGAGCAGATCCACGCTCAGGCGACCTCGGAGTCCTTCGTGCGCGCAGTGTGCTCGGTCGAGCGGCGATGCGCCTCGATGGCGTCGACGCTCACCGGAAGCGACGGGTGACGCGCGGCGTCGGC
>JAUHVN010000375.1 GCA_030425055.1 Actinomycetes bacterium
GTCGATGATGCGGATGACGAGCTCGAACCGTCGTCGCCTCTCCTCGGGGACGGGGTGCCGGTCCATGGCCCCCCCTACGGGTTGATGCCCTTCGCGAAACCCAGCCACGAGTAGAACAGGGGGTCGCCGTCGATCGGTCCCACGTAGCCGCCGTACTTCTTGGCGTACCGCTGAATGCCGAACGCGTTGTACGGGCCGATCAACGCGTCCTCAGCGGTCTTGGTGTACCCCTTCGGGCCGTTCAGTCGTGCGACGTTCAGGGTGATCTGAATGCCCCGGTACGTGTCGCTCGCTGCGCGCCCGTCTGACGGGCCGCGGTAGCGCGGGGACCGGGCGCGGCCAGACGTGATCTTCAGCCCGGACTGGATGCGTGCCATGAGCGGCCCGACCGGAACCCACGGTGCGCCGGGAATACGGGACGCGCGCACCCAGTCGGTCACCTGCCCCTTCACCTTCGCCGGCTTGTTCGACGTCGACGCGGGCGCCGGCTTCGGGGGCGTGACCGGACGACCTGCAGCCGCGAGGATGCGTGGCTTCATGTCGAACAGCCCACCCTCGTTGCGGTACCCCTGGCCTGCGTGGGGGCCGCGATGCGAGCCGACGATGTGGAAGTGAGTCCCCGCCCACGCGGTCCCGTGCGCGTCGCCCGGGCCAGCGGGCAGCGCGATGCGATCACCCGGCTTGAGCGTCTGCCCGACGTCGGGGCGTGAGCCGATGAGAGTGTGCGCGACGCCGACCACCTTGCCGTCGCTCATGCGTAGGTTCGTGACCGGGCCGACGACGTCGTGCCAGGCGTTCTCGATGCACGTCATCGTCTCCCACGCGAGCAACGGACGGCCCGCGTTGCCCTTCTCGCGGAAGTCGGTGCCACGGTGCCCGAGGGAGTCGTAGAACCGGCCGGGGACGCCGAAACCGTTCGTCCAGTTGTCCGGTTCGAGGTAGGCAGTCTGCCAACTCATGATGGTGTCCTTCCATGCAAGAAGCCCCCGACATGCGGGGGCTTCGGGGATAGTCGTGCCGAGGGTCAGCCGACGAGGGTCCACAGGGCCGGTACCGCCGTGGGGAACCATCCCGCCTGCGACGTGTGGGCTTGCGCGCACTGGTAGGTGAGGCCGAGGTAGGTGACCTGATCCCCCGTCACGTAGGCGACACCCGCGGCCCATTCGTCGACTTGACCGACGTCGAGGTTCACGTATCCGATCGGGTACTCGTCCGGTGTCGCGACCAGCCACGCCCCGGACACGTTCCGGAGTCGGTCGCCGTTCTCGTCAGGCCACCTACGCACCGCGTTCGGTGGACACGGGGACGACCACACCGGAGTCTCACCCTCATCAGGATCCGGACGATCCAGCACGATCTCCTCGATCGCGTCGACCCGTTCCTCGAGCGATGTGACCCGTGCGGCGAGCAGCAGTTCCCCGTCGGTTTTGTCCCGCTCCACCCATCCGACCGTGACCGTCGAACCGTCGAACGACTCCACGGGATCCCACGTCGTAGTCGCCGTGTCCTCCGGTCGGTCGTCACGCTCGTACGGGAACCATCCCGCCAGTGCGAGCACTGCGGGGTCGAGCGGTCGGAGGTCGAGCCATTCCCCGTCGACCAATTGGAGCCGGGGAGGATAGCCCTTCCGGTCAACGACGCCGTCCGTCACGTGTGCGAACACTCGATCTCCCTCACTCTGCCGGTGCGAACACGGCGCCCACGATTGCGGCGTACTGCATCCCTGTCGGCGTAGCCGTGATCGTCGTCGCGCCGACCGTCGTCGCGTCCGCGCCGGAGTGCGCGCCTGTCTCGACGGCGGCGTCGTACCGTTCCGTTGCGTTCGTCCAGGAGTACGTCGGTGTCGGGTTGCTCATCACCGCGGCGACGATGAAACCACCGTCCACGCCGGTGAGGCTCACATCGGGGACGTAGTCGGGTCCGGCGTTCGAAGCCGTGTCGTAGTCGACGTCGTACACGGTGTTGAGGCCGCCAGTCACCGCCCACAGCCCGACACCGCAGCGGACCATCCCAGCAGACCATACGACCACGACATCGCCCGACGTGCCAGACGGAACCGCCGCATAGTAGATGCCGACCGTGTTCCCGCTGTGAACGTGCTGCACAGCTTCCGTCGCCGTGACGCCGCCGATCGTGACCGACGAGATCGTGCGAGCACCACCCGCACGGCCCGTGACGACCGCGACGATGAACCGGTCAGCGGATGCCGACCCGAAGTTCTGTGACGCGTGCGTGTACGTCGTGAGGTCAGACGCATCCCACACCGCCTGCAGAAACGACCCCGACAACGGCCCGCCCGATGCGACCGGCTCCACGTGCGCGCCACCGACCACGCCCAGCGGGATCATCAGGCGGTCTCCAAATCGCCCATGACAACCCACGTGTCAGCGGCGATCTTCTGCGCCGACAGCGGCGAGAACTGCGCCCGAGACACCAGCGACGGCGTCCCGTTCACCGTCGCACCGGTGCCTGCCGCGAACGTCACCGCGCCCGCACCGATCGGCATGAAGTCGATGCGAGCGCCGACCGGGATCGCAACATCGGAGTCCTGCGGGAGCGTGACCGTGATCGGGGACGCGTTGTTCAGCGTGACCTGCTTGTTCTCGTCCGACAGGACGACCGTGTACGTCGTGCCCGTCTGCGCGTTGATCACCTGTCGGCGAGCAGCGAACAGCGCGGCCGGCGTGACGGCCCTCGACGAATCCGAACCCGCGATCGCCTCAGCCGACGTCGCGAGCTCGACGGCACCCTTCGCCGACGTCGACGCGTCCGCGACCTGCAAGTTCGTGCCCGAGATCTGCACCGGAGCGACCGGCGTCAGGAACGCCTCCTCGCCCTCCGAATCATCCCACCCGCGCACCCTGTCCGCGCCCGG
>JAUHVN010000376.1 GCA_030425055.1 Actinomycetes bacterium
CTCCTTGACGCGCCCGAAGAAGGTCGCCGAGTTCATCGCGAAGTAGCGGCGCAGCTCCTTCGAGATGCTCTCGAGGTACGGCATCCGCTCGACCTGATCCATCGTGATGTCGCCGTCGGGTGCGATCGCCCGCACCTCGGCGCGGGCGCGCTCGCGGATCTCCGGGTGCTGGCCGAGGATCATCGTGACGAGCGTGAACGGGACGAAGTAGCCGCCCTGGCTCGCGAAGATGAGGTGGCGGATGTCGCCGCGCAGCGTGTCGACGGGGATGTCCGCGTCCTGTGCGGCGGTGATCATCCGCGAGGTGATGTCGTCGTACTCCCCCGGCGCCGCCACGTGACGTGCGATCGCGTCGTCGACGATCTTCTCGAGTCGGTTGCGTCCCTTCTGCGCTCTGCCGTAGGCGGTCCACGGCAAGGGGACGGGAAGCGCCATGAAGGCACCGCGGACGTCGGCCGCCGCGTCGTTCACCTCATGGGCGGCCGCGTCCGAGAGGTCGCCGGTGTAGAGCTCGCCGGTGAGGCGGGCCGCGAACAGCTGGAGGTCGGGCAGGATCGTGCGCGGCTGCCCGCCCGCCGCCCAGGTCTCGACGACGTCCTCGAGGAGCCGCTGCATCCGCGGCATGTAGGCCTCGATCGCCGAGCGGTACCCGATGCCGCGCAGCATGAGCGCCTTGCGGGTGTGGTGCTCGATGCCGTCGATCAGCGCGAGGGAGTTGCGGAACATCGCCTCGGCGGTGATCGGATCGGCGTCGCCGCGCTCGATGCGGGGGTCGGTCGCGAACCGATGGAACGCCTCGTGGCCCGAGAAGACGACGAAGTCGTTGCCGAACAGGCGCGTCTTGAAGATGGAACCGTACTTCGCCACCCGATCGGTGTAGAAGCCGTGGTTGCTCTTGACGATCGCGAGGGTCTCTCCGAGCCACGGCAGTCCGAAGCGGCCGGGGGGAAGAGGGAGCTGGGGCATCGTCAGGCCTTCTTCCCGCGCGAGAAGAGCTTGGGGATCCACCCCAGCCAACGCGACGAGCGGAAGACCCAGTTGATCATGTTCTGGTTCCACTCGTGCAGCCAGTACTCCTTGATCCTCAGATCGTCGTCGAGGATGAACAGACCGATGGCGCGCCCGTGCAGCACGCGCAGGGGCGTCTTGATGTCGTACTCGATCACCACCGAGGTGTAGACGTCGCCGGTCGTGATGTCGAGCACGCGGCCGACGAACGTGCCCTGCTGGACGAACTCGGTCAGCTGCCGGTACAGCTCGACGATGTCGTCATTGGTCGTGTAGTCCCCCGACATGTGGTTCTGACCCGGATAGTGGATCACGGCGTCGGGGGCGAGAAGTTCACGGAAGGTGACGAGATCCCCCGACATCAGGGCATCCCAGTACCGCTGGATCACGTCGGCCCGGGCGGCCCGTGACTTCTCGGTGTGCTTCATCGTCTCTCCGGCTCGATCAGGCCGTCGCGGCGGCGGCTGCGGCGGACACGGACTCCGTCGCCGAGGACGTCCACGGGGCGAAGGCGTTCTGCACGCCGGCGAGGCTCTTCTCGAGCCCGGGATAGTGGCGGATGAGGATCGTGCGCATGTCGTTGTCGGCGATCCAGTCCATGCCCGTCTTGGTGTAGTACTCCTCGGTGTAGCAGTCGGTGATGAAGCGATCGCTCTTGAGTCGTCGACTGGCCATCAGGATGAAGACGCGGAATGCCGTGTCGCTGAAGCCGAATCCGGGCGGCGGCGTCTCGGCGTGCATCCCGATCTGCAGGTCGACCTGCTCGATGTCGTCGCCGTAGATCTCACGCAGCTCCTTCGCCCACTGCGGGTTGTCTGTGAGGTCGTCGAAGGACTCGGCGGGTGCGAGGTGCAGCAGACGGCGGAACTGGTTGTAACGGGGCACGCCGCGTTCGCGGTCGCGCAGGATGTCGACCGCGCCGAGGTCGAGCCGTGTACCGTCCGGCAGCGTGAGGTCCTGCATCCATCGGGGGAAGTTGTGCAGCTGGACCGCCCCCGGATGCTGCCTGCCGAACGAGTACCAGAGGTCCTCCGCCTTCACGTCGCCCGTGAACACGCGCTGGGCGTTGAGCAGGATGATCTCCTCGAAGTCCATCGTGTCGAGCAGTCCGTCGTCCTGGAGCGAGCGGACCTCGAGCACGTCGGGCAGCAGCGGGTGCAGCCGGTACACCGCGGCGAACTCCTCGGTCAGCTGGTAGGGCGCGCCGTGGTGGTCATGGGCCGATCCCGGGATGCCGCTGACGACCTCGCTCTTGCTGATGCGCCCGAACATGCGATGCAGGTTCTCTTCAGCCAGTCCCCACCAGTTGGCGCGCATGGCGACCTTCAGGACGGGGTGCGCGATGATGGCGGGCGTCCACTCGACGGTGTGGATCTTCGCGATGAGCGCGGAGTTGATGAGCTGGGCGGTTCCGAACAGCTCGTCCTCGGTCATCTCGGGATGAGCACGCTTGAGCGCGTCGCAGATCGCGTTGTGCTCGAGCGTGAACAGCGTGTGCAGCAGTCCCAGGCCCACCCACCAGTTCTCGCTGAACCCGGTCAGTGACACGCCGGTGTCGGGGTCCAGGGGCAGGTAGCCGTCCTTCAGCACGAGCTTGCCGTCGACGTGGCTGCGCACTTCGTCCCGGCGCTCGGCCGAGCTGCCGTAGATCGCCGAGGCGTCCCACCAGTGCGACTGCGAGTTGATGTACGTCGGGGGAAGCTCGGCGTCCGCGTCGGTGCGGGTGTGGTCGGCGAGCGTGTGCTGGACGCGCATCGGCTTCTCGAACCACTCGTCGCCGTCGGCGATGTCGATGTCGAAGTGCTTCTCGGTGTCGCGGCCGTGGGCGAACCAGTCGTGC
>JAUHVN010000377.1 GCA_030425055.1 Actinomycetes bacterium
TGGTGCTCGACGAGGACGTCTTCGAGCGCGGCCCCGAGCACGGCCATCACGGCGACGGGTCGCACGACTCCCGCTGACGAACGGGCGGCGCCTCAGCGGTGCTGATCGATCAGGATGCTGTGGCCGTCGGGATCCGCGAGCACGATCGACCCGGGCCCCGTCCCGGCTTCGTCGACGGTGTCGGCGAGCTCGATTCCCGCCTGGCGCAGGGATGCCTGGATGACGCGCACGTCGTCCCATTCCCCCTCCACCGGTTCGCCCTCGCCCGACCATCCGGGGTTGAAGGTGAGGATGCTGCCCTCGAACATGCCGTGGAAGATACCGATCACCGCGTCGCCGTTGCGCAGCATGAGCCAGTTCTGCGCGGCGTCGCCGCCGAACACCTCGAAGCCGAGCTTCTCGTAGAACTCGCGCGACGCCGCGAGGTCGTCGACGGCGAGGCTGACCGAGAACGCGCCGAGCTTCACGACGCCTTCTCCTGCTTGGCCGCCTTCTTCTTCGCCGGTTTGTCGTCGGACTTCTTCTTCGCCGACGAGCCCGAGCCCGCGGCATCCGTCTTGCCCTCGCGCGACGCGCGCGACTTCTCGACGCTGGCGCGAAGCGCCTCCATGAGGTCGATGACCTCGCCGCCGGCGTCGCCCTCCTCCTGGGCGCCGAAGGTCTCGGAGGTGTCGAGCGCATCGCCCTTCTCGAGCTTCGCCTCGATGAGGGTGCGCAGCTCCTGCTGGTACTCGTCGGCGAACTCCTCGGGGTCGAAGTCGCTCGCGAAGCTGTCGACGAGCGCCGCCGACATCTCGAGCTCCTTCGCCGAGATCTTCACCGACTCGTCGAGGGCGGGGAACGCCGCCTCGCGCACTTCGTCGGCCCACAGCAGCGTCTGCAGCACGAGCACATCGCCGCGCACGCGCAGCGCGGCCAGCCGCGTCTTCTGCCGCAGCGAGAAGCGCACGATCGCGGTGCGGTCGGTCTGCTCGAGGGTCTTGCGCAGCAGCACGTACGCCTTCGGCGACGCCGAGTCGGGCTCGAGGTAGTAGGCGCGGTCGAGAGTGAGCAGGTCGACCTGCTCGCTCGGCACGAACTCGACGACGTCGATCTCGCGGCTGCGCTCGGAGGGGAGGGCCGCGAAGTCGTCCTTCGTGAGGATCACGGTGCGCTCGCCGTCGTCGTACGCGCGGTCGATCTCGCTGTAGGGCACGACCTCGCCGTCGATCTCGCAGATGCGCTGATACCGGATGCGGCCGCCGTCTGCCGCGTGCACTTGGTGCAGCGGCACGTCGTGGTCCTCGGTGGCCGAATAGACCTTCACCGGCACGTTCACGAGCCCGAAGGTCAGGGCGCCCTTCCAGATCGCTCTCATCACACCAGTACACACCTGTCACGCCCGTCTCTGCTACCTCCCCGCCTCGCGGGCGGGCAGGATGGAGCCATGCCGGGCGACGAGCAGCTGGTGCGGGTGGGCGGCCGCCGCCTGCGCCTGACCAACCTCGGCAAGGTGCTCTACCCCGAGACCGGCACCACCAAGGGCGAGGTGATCGACTACTACAGCCGCGTGGCCGGCGTGATGATCCCGCATCTCACCGGGCGCCCGGTGACCCGCAAGCGCTGGCCCGAGGGCGTGGACGCGAAGCCGTTCTTCGCGAAGGACCTCGAGAAGGGCGCCCCGTCGTGGGTGCGCCGGCTGCCGATCGACCACTCGACCGGCGCCAAGGACTACCCCCTCGTCGGCGACGTGCCCACGCTCGTGTACCTCGCGCAGGCGGCGAGCCTCGAACTGCACGTGCCGCAGTGGCGCTTCGACGCCGACGGCGGGCGCGGGAACCCCGACCGCATCGTGCTCGACCTCGACCCCGGTCCCGGCACCGGGCTCGCCGAGTGCGCGCAGGTCGCGCGCTGGGCCCGCGAGATCCTGCGGGGCATGGGGCTCGACCCGCTACCGGTGACCAGCGGCAGCAAGGGCATCCACCTCTACGCCGCGCTGCCCGGCTCTCAGACCAGCGAACAGGTGACGATGGTCGCCCGCGAGCTCGCGCGCGCGATCGAGGCCGACCACCCCGACCTTGTGGTCAGCCAGATGGCCAAGGCCGAGCGCACCGGCAAGGTCTTCATCGACTGGAGCCAGAACAACGGCGCGAAGACGACGATCGCGCCGTACTCGCTGCGCGGCCGGCCGCACCCGACGGTCGCGGCGCCGCGCACGTGGGACGAACTGGACGACCCCGACCTCGACCACCTGCTGTTCGGCGACGTGCTCGCGCGCGTCGAGACGATGGGCGACCCGCTCGCCGACCTCGGGTTCCACGCCGGCGGACGCGCGAGCGCGCACGGACCGCTGGCCGCCTACATCGCGAAGCGGTCGGCGGCGCGCACGCCCGAACCCGTGCCCGACAACGCGCTCGGCACCGCGACGACGGGCGATGACAAGCCGCGCTTCGTCATCCAGGAGCACCACGCGAGCCGCCTGCACTGGGACCTGCGGCTCGAGCGCGACGGCGTGCTCGTGAGCTGGGCCGTGCCGCGCGGCATCCCGCCGACTCCGTCGCGCAACAACCTCGCCGTGATGACCGAAGACCACCCGATGCAGTACGCGACGTTCGAGGGCACGATCCCGGCCGGCGAGTACGGCGCCGGCACGATGACCATCTGGGACGACGGCCGCTACGACCTCGAGAAGTGGCGCGACGACGAGGTGATCTTCACCGCCGAGGGCCGCCCGGGCGGCCCCCTGGGCACCGTGCGGCTCGCGCTCATCCGCACCGAGGGCGCCGGCGAGAAGTCGTCGTGGCTGCTGCATCGCATGAAGACGGATGCCGCGGGCCGCCCCCAGCCCGACGGCGACCACGAG
>JAUHVN010000018.1 GCA_030425055.1 Actinomycetes bacterium
AGCGCGCCATCACGCGGCGTGCAGCGGCGGCGATGCGCTCGCCGTCCACCGAGAGCAGAGCGGATGTCACACCGAGGCCCCCCGGTACACATCCGCCGCGGCCTCGACGCCGGCGCCCGCAGGCACCGGGGCTCCGAAGCGGCGCAGCACCGCCTCGAGAGCGGCGAGCGTGGTCAGCACCGCGTCCTCGCGGGCGTTGTAGCCCATGGTGCCGATCCGCCAGACGCGGCCGTGCAGCGGACCGAACGACGTGCCGATCTCGATGCCGAAGTCGTCGAGCATCGCCGCGCGGGCCTCGTCGCCGGGCACCCCGTCGGGGATCTCGACCGCGACGACGTTGGTCATCTTGTGGGCGACGTCGCCGAAGACGACGAGGCCGAGCGCCTCGACGCCGGCGAGCATCGCGGCGCCCGCCGTCCGGTGCCGCTCGATGACGGCATCGCGGCCCTCGAGCAGGATGAGCCGCGCGCACTCGCGGGCGGCGTAGAGCATCGACGTCGCCTCGGTGTGGTGGTTGAGCCGACGCGGCCCCCAGTAGTCGAGGATCATGCCGAGGTCGAAGTAGTTCGACCTCACGAAGTCGGGCGCCGACGGATCACCGGGTTCGCGGATGCCGGCCTCGATCTTCTTGCGCGACTGCACGACCTCGACGGCGCGGTCGCTCAACGTGATCGGTGCGGAGCCGGACGGTCCGCCGAGGCACTTCTGCAGGCCGGCGGTCGCGGCATCGAGTCCCCAGGCATCCGCTTCGAAGGGGTTACCGCCCAGCGACGCCGTCGCGTCGGAGTAGAACAGCACGCCGTGACGCTCGCAGATCGCGCCGACCTCGTCGAGCGGCTGGTTCATCGTGGTCGACGTGTCACCCTGCACGAGACCCAGCAGCGCGGGCTTCACCCGCACGATGGCCTCTTCGATCGCCGAGACGGGGAACACCTGCCCCCACTCGACCTCGATGGTGTGCACCTCGGCCATCGCGCGCTCGGCGATCTCGGCGAGCAGGTGGCCGAACCGGCCGAAGACGGGCACGAGCACGCGGTCTCCCGGCCGGATGAGCGAGATCATCGCGGCCTCGATGCCCGCCCGGCTGGTGCCGTCGATCAGCAGCGTCGCGTCGTTGCGGGTGCCCCACACGCCGCGGTAGAGCTCCTGCGTCTCGGTCATCGTCGCCGTCATGAACGGGTCGTACTGGCCGACGAGCGGCGCCGACATCGCCCGCAGCACGCTCGGGTAGGCCGAGATCGGGCCGGGGCCCATCAGCAGCCGCGGCGGCGGATCGATCGGGCCCGGCAGCGGGCTCAGGGGGTCTGCGGCGCTCACGGGGCCTCCCTCGGATCGACGAGCCGGGCGAGCCGGCGGCCGGCGCGCACGAGCGAGATGTCGGTGCCCGATCGACCGACCAGGCACACGCCGACGGGTGCCGGCCCGAGCTGCGACTCGACCGTCAGCAGCGGCACCGACAGCGCGGGCAGGCCGCCGACCGCGGCGGGCGTGGTCATGCGCAGGGTCGCCTGGCGCACCGCGTCGACGCGTTCGCCGCCGTGCGTGCGCATCGGCGCGGGCCCCGGCACCGTGGGGAGCAGCAGCATCGCGTTGCCGACGAGGTGGTGCATCCGTTCGCGCAGCGGCTCGAGTTCGGCTCGAGCGGATGCCTCGGCCTCGGCCGTCACGGCGGACGCCAGGCGGAAGCGCTCGGCCACCGCGGGTCCGACCGCGCCCGGGTGGTCGCGCAGCCACTCGCCGTTGTTGCGCCACGCCTCGGCGCCCTGCACGACGCGGAACGGCTCGAAGTACTCGTCGAGCGCGCCGATCGACACCCGCGCGAGGGCGGGAGGGTCATCGGATGCCGCGAGCCGCACCAGCAGCGCGTCGAAGGCATCGCGCGTCTCGGGCTCGACGGCCTCGAGCACCTCCTGCGGAATGAGGAACCGCCACGGCAGATCCGTGCCCGATGCGCCGTAGACGCTCTCGGTCGAGTCCGATCCATCGAAGCTGAGGCACCAGTCCACGACCGCCTGCAGCGTCTCGCCTTCGCGCGTGAGCCAGCCGATCGTGTCGAAGGACTGGGCGAGCGGCAGCATCCCCTGCCTCGGGACGAGGCCGTGCGTCGTGCGCAGCCCCCACAGGCCCTGGTACGACGCGGGCACGCGCACCGAGCCGGCGGTGTCGGTCGCGAGCCCGATCTCGGCCTGGCCGGTCGCCACCGCCGACGCCGGTCCGCTCGACGAACCACCCGGCAGGGCGCCGGGCAGCGCGCCGTTGGGAGGGGTGCCGTAGTGCACGTTGTCGCCGGCGATCGAGTACGCGAACTCGTCGGTGCGTGCGATGCCGCGCAGCGAGGCGCCGCCGTGCAGCAGGTCGCTGACCGCCGCCGCGCTCGTGGTCTCGGGGCGTGCCCAGTCGAGGAACTTCGGGTTGCCGGCGCCGATGCGGTAGCCCTTGATCGCGAAGAGGTCCTTGACCGCGACGGTGAGTCCCGCGAGGGGTCCCTCCCACGCGCCCTGCCACAGCGGGTCGCCGACCGTGCGCCAGATCGCGCGGTTGAGCGCCTGCGCCCGCGGCGTCACGTGCGCGGCGGTGATGCGCCACGCGCCGTCGTCGCCGCGCTGCCACAGCTGCGTCTGCAGGCCGGTTCCGCCTTCGAGGTAGCGCGAGACCGAGACGAGCAGGGCGGCGTCCGGCGCGAGCGGCCGGTACTCGATGCGTTCGATCTCGCGCGCCGCCACGCCCCCGCGCACGCCGCGGAAGGCGCTGATGGCGTCGTGGCCGACCAGCAGACCCGCGGCATCCCCCCGTATCGTGTCGGGGCCGGGCGCGAACATCGCGTCGAGGGTGTCGAGGTCGTTGGCGAGGATCGCGCGCTCGTAATCCTCGAAGGCGGTGAACAGGTCGGCGGGCACCGCGTCGGCGCCCACGATCTCATCGGTCACGGTCCACCCCCGCGAAGTCCCTCTCGCGGATGCGGGCATGCACGCCGCACGTGATGTCGACGACCTGCGAGATGTCGAAGTCGGTCGCCGCCGACAGGTACGCGTAGGCGAGGTGCTCATCCATGCCGTAGCGGGCATGCAGCAGGCTCAGAGCGGCCCGTACGCACTTGCGCATCGCCTCGTTCAGGTCGGGGTCGAGGCCGGTCGGCACGAGGTACTCGTCGGTGCGGACCAGCGGACCCAGGGTCTCGCCGAACTCCGCGAGCGCCTCGGCGCGCGGCACCACCTCGAACCGGAGGGTCGCGCGGAGCGAGGCCTCGAGCGCCGTGAGCGCGACCTCGCCGTCGCCTTGGGCGAAGTGCGGATCGCCGACGTAGGCGAGGGCGCCGGCCACCTGAACGGGCAGATAGAGCACGGCACCCTCGGTCAGCAGGTTGATGTCGATGTTGCCGCCGTGCGCACCGGGCGGCACCGAGTGCGGCCGCTCGTCTCCGCTCACGGCGACCCCCATCGTCCCCATGAACGGCGCGAGGGGGAACTCGACCGGGCGTGGTCCGCCCTCGGTGAGCGGCAGCACGCCTCGCGGGCCGGCGGCGCGGTCTTCGACCGGCGTGAAGACGCTGACGTTCTCGGGTCCGCGCGGCAGCTCGCCGACGAGGGCGCCCTTGCCGTGGCGGTTCGAGATGACGCCGTACGGCACCCGCGGCTCGAGCTGCACGACGGTGATCTTCAGCAGGTCGCCGGGCGCGGCATCCGTCACCCGGATCGGACCCGTCACGACGTGCGGTCCGTCGGCGGCGGGATCACGTGACAAGGTTGCGGCGATCTCGATCGCGTCGGTCAGCACATCGGATGCCGCGACCCCGTGGCCCCCGAAGTAGGCGGCCGGGTCCTTACCCTGGTCTTCGAGGATGCCCTCGTGGCTGACGGTGTCGATGGTGACGGTCTCGCCCGGAGCGATCTCGAGCACCGCCGGATCGGCCTCGCACGGCAAGCGCCCCCACATCACGGTCGCCGGGGTGGCGGCCAGGTAGTGGTCACCGGCGATCTCGCCCTGCCCGGGCTGGAGGACCTGGAACGCGCGCGCCATGGAGCCATCAAACCGCATCGACGTTTCGCGCGGGTGTCGGGCGTGGATCGGTGCGGGCACCCGCAGCTCGGCGGGGTGCGCCGTCGGCGGCATGCCTAACTCCTGCAATCCGGTGGGATCCGGGCCGGAAACCCCCGAATCTGGGCGGTTGTCGCCCGAATTGCAGGAGTTGAGTACGGCGCGTCGCGCGCGACCAGGCCATAGAGTGCGGCTGTGGATGTCGCTCAGCTCGCCGTCGTCACCGATCCCGGCATCGACTGGGTCGGCGGGGTGCTGGTGCCCGTCGCCGCGATCCTCGTCAGCTCGGGCATCGCGCTGTTCCTCGCCGCCCGCGAGCGCCGCGCCACCGAGCGCGCCCATCTGCGCGCCGAGGCCGCCCGTGTCATCGCCGCTCTGACCGAGCTGCAGCGCGCGGCGGGGCACGACGATCTGGAAGCCGCGCGCGCCGCGTCCGCCGACTTCGCAGGCGCCCTCAACACGTTCGCGGCGTACCTCCCGGCCCGTGATGTCGCGGTCGCGAAGTACCTCACCGTGGTGATGAGCCGCGCGGTCGCCACCGGCGACCTGAAGGTTGTCGCGGGGGCCGCGCTGTTCCTGGCTTCCGCCATCGACGCATGGCTGCGCGGCACCGTGACGACCGGCGACTTCGCGTCCAACATGCCCGACGACACCGAGAATGCCTGGCTCGCCGTCGTCGACCTGTCGGAGTGGTCTGCCGCGCTCGACCCGGACGATCCGCGATGGGATGCCTGAGATCGCGGAGTATCGATTCGCTATCCGCCCGGTTGTGAGCGCGCGCGGCCCTTCCTATCCTCGGGGGCACCGCGCGATCGGCCGATCGCGCGGTGGCGACGGGAAGCGGAACGATGTCCGATCCGATAAGCGCACCGGCCGGCTGGTACCAGGATCCATGGGAGTCCACCGGCTGGCGCTACTGGGACGGTACCGAGTGGACACCCCATACCAACAGGGGATCGACCCCGTCCCCGCCACCCCCGGCACCCCCGGCACCGGCCGACCTTGACTCCGCGAGGTGCCTCTGCGAGACGCCTGATGACTACCTCGACGGTGAGGTGGATCGCACGATCACGCTCGTCCACGGCACGTTCGCCCGGCACGCGAAGTGGGTTCGGCCGACGGGCGCTCTGGCGCGCGCGCTCGGCGCGCTCCCGAAGACCCGCGTTCGTGCCTTCTGCTGGAGCGGACGCAACCGCGAGGGCGATCGCATCCGAGCGGGCCAGGCGCTGCACGATGAGCTCGTTGAGCTGGCGGCGCGTCATCCCGATGCGTTGCACCACGTCATAGGTCACAGCCATGGAGGCAACGTGGCCCTCTACGCAATGCGGCGACCGGACGGCGAGATCGACCCGGCGCTTCACTCGGTTCACGTGACCACCCTCTCGACCCCCTTCATCACGATCGAGCGGCGCCGACTGCCGTGGCTGGCGGGCGCGTTCGTCTTCCTGACCATGCTCGGATGGATACAGCTGCTGCTGATTCTGCCGATCTCTTTCGTGCTGTCGTTCGTCGAGGGCTCGGGTGTGGATGCCGGACCATGGATCGTGCTTGCCGTTCTCACGGTGGTGCTCGCCATCGTGGGACCCGCCCTGCTCTCGCCGCTGGCGCTGCCCGCATCTGGTCGTCGCCGATACTTCGCCCGGCTCTTCGGCCGCTCGGTCGAAACGGACATCGAGCTCATCCGCCTCCCGCGTCTTGCCCCGGAACGCCTCGCCGTGTACCGCGCGCCCGGCGACGAGGCGACCGGCGTGCTCGGTCTCACCCAGCTGCTGACGTGGGCTGCGCGTCGCGCGCTCATCGTCGCGCCGATTCCGCTGATCCTCGCCGTCATCGGGCTCGCCGTCGCGGATGCCGTGGGACTCTTCGGTTCGACGGGAGCGATGAACACGCCCTTCGGTGTGGTGACGTGGCTGGGTTTCGCTGTACTCGTGACAACCGCTGTGCTGTTGTTCGGCGTGCACGTCGGCATCGGCTGGGACACGACGTTCCTCGCGCCTCACGCCCAGATCAGCGCCGAGGCGTCACCCCCCGGGGAGTCCACCGTGAACCTCCTCGCCACTCCGCCGGGACTCCTCGCACACGGCGTGTACGGCTCCGAGGAACTGATCGCAAAACTCACGGCGCAGATCCAGACCTGGGAGCCTGACGCGGAGCCCCCTGGCTAGGATGCCCGGCATGGCGATCTCGTTCGTGAACGTCGGCATCGCCGTCGACGACCTCGAGGCGGCGATCGCCTTCTTCACCGACCTCGGCCTTTCGCTGATCGGGCGCGACGAGGTCAGCGGGGAATGGGCCGACACGGCTGTCGGCCTCGACGGCAACCACGCGAAGATCGCGATGCTGCAGACGCCGTCCGGCGACGGGCAGCTCGAACTGTTCGAGTACATCCACCCTGACGCGATCCTCAGTGAGCCGACGCGCCCGAACGAGGTCGGCATGCACCGCGTCGCGTTCCAGGTCGACGACATCGACGATGCGCTCGCGATCGCGGCACGGCACGGATGCCACCCCGTCCGCGGCGCCGCGAACTACCAGGATGTCTACCGACTGACGTATGTGCGCGGGCCGAGCGGCATCCTCGTGATGCTCGCGCAGGATCTCACGAAGACGTGACGACATGACCGTCGCCGTCGAGACTCTGCTGGAGGAGCAGGCCGAACTGCTTCAACGTGGCGACGTCGCGGGCCTCACCGCGCGGTACTGCGTCGACGCCCAGATCATCCACGGCGCCGGCGTCGCACGCGGCCGCGCAGAGATCGCGGCCGTCTTCGCCGCGCAGTTCCAGTCTCACCCGCGGTACGAGTCGATCGTCGAGGTCGGCCGCGGCGAGGACTGCGTCAACTATCGCGCCACGATCCTCGTCGATGGAGGCCGGATCGACGTCGCCGGCACGTTCATCGTGCGCGACGGCGAGATCTGGCGCCACACGACCATCGTCACCGGCGGCGACTGAGCGCATGGCGGAGTCGTGGGCGACGTACCGCCGGTCGATCGGCGACCGGTCTCCCCTTTTCGCGGCCGTCGTGGCCGCGTGGCCCTGCGACAGCGCGCTGTATCCGGGCAGCTACCTCGATCTCTCGCCGTCCGCGGCGATCCGCTCGGTCGCCTACGTCGACACCGATCGCCGCGCGGCGCGCTTCTTCGGCGACCGCGCTCGCGTCGATGCCGAGCTCGCCGACGCGGGAGTGGATGCCGCCGAACGAGAGGTGCGCTTCCTGCACGTCGACTACACCGACGCGCTGCCGATCGACGAGGCATCCGTCGACCTGCTGATCTCGCTGTTCGCGGGTCCGGTCTCGGACCACTGCCGTCGCTATGTGCGCCCCGGCGGAATGCTGCTCGCCAACACCAGCCACGGCGACGCGAGCCTCGCGGCGCTCGACCCCGACTGGGAGCTCGTGGCGGCCGTCCACCACCGCGACGGCCGCTATCGCCTCGACGCCGACGACCTCGACCGCTACCTCGTGCCCAAGAAGCCGGCCGAGGCCGACCCCGACCTCATCCGCGAGCGCGGCCGCGGGGTGGCGTACACGCGCAGCGCGTTCGCGTACGTGTTTCGAGCTGACAGGTTCTGAAGGCCCGTCGCGAGACGCTCGGGATCATCCTGCGGCGCGCGCCGCGTCGCCGTCGAAACCCCGGCGTGGGACGCATGCGCGACGAGTGTCCAGCGTGTGTGGTGTGGGCAGAGATGCCGCGTGCGCCATCTCCCTTTGATCGCAAATCGCGAGTAATTACTCAGGAAATCCTGATTCGGTCTTGCAGTCTCGTCGGTAATGGCTTATATTACTTGCAGATCGAAAGATACCCGGAGGTGATCCGAGTGGCGACGTTGCCCCTCAGCGCGACCGAAGCGCTCACTACATCGCCGACGCGCAAGCGTCGAGGCCGCGGCCAACTGGTTCCCGCGCTGCTCTTCCTCTCGCCGGCCATCCTCGGCTTCGTCGTGTTCTTCGCGTGGCCGGCGCTCAGAGGTCTGTACCTGAGTTTCACGGACTACAACCTGCTGAGCGCTCCGGAGTGGATCGGGTTGGAGAACTACCAGGAGATCGCGACCGATCCGGTGTTCTGGCGCTCGCTCGCGGTGACGCTGCAGTACGTGGTCATCAACATCGTCGTCCAGACGGTTGTCGCCCTGGGGCTGGCCGTGCTGCTGCACCGGTTCACCCGCTCGATGGTCGTCCGGGGCATCGTGATGCTGCCGTACCTCATCGCGAACGTCATCGTCGCCCTGGTCTGGTATTGGCTCGCTGATTACAACCTCGGCCTCATCAACTCGGCGCTGGATGCCGTCGGGTTCGATCGGATCGGCTTCTTCGGCGACGCGCAATGGGCCATGACGACGATCGCGTTGGTGAACGTCTGGCGTCACCTCGGGTACACGACTCTGCTCATCTTCGCGGGACTCCAGGCGATCCCGCGCGACGTCTACGAAGCGGCGAGTGTCGACGGCGCAGGGGAATGGCGCACCTTCTGGTCGATAACTCTGCCGCTGCTGCGTCCCGTACTCGCGTTCGTGCTGGTGATCACGGTGGTCGGATCGTTCCAGATCTTCGACACCATCGCCGTCACGACACAGGGCGGTCCCGTCGACGCGACGAACGCCATCACCTACTACATCTACGACCAGGCGTTCACACGTTTCGATTTCGGCTACGCCAGCGCGCTCTCGGTCATCCTCATGTTCATCCTCGCGGTCATCGCGCTTGTGCAGATGCGAGCCTTCCGCGCGGGTGAGAGCGATCTGGAGCGCTGAAATGGCAACCACGAACGTCACCACCGTCCGCCCTCGTCGTCGCCGCGACGGCGACGAGCCCCGCTCGGCTGCGAGCCCCCTCGCCCGCGTCATCGGGTGGATCGCGATCGGGGCCGTCATCGTCGTCACCCTGTTCCCGTTCTACTGGATGCTGCGCACCGCGCTGAGCAACAACCGGGCGATGTTCTCGGAACCGCTGAGCCTGCTGCCGGTGGAGCCCACACTCGGTCCGCTCCAGCGCGTGCTGGGCCTCGCCTCGACCGCGGATGCGCTGGCCGAGGGCGGATCGGTCGGAGCGATCAACTTCGGGCAGTACCTGCTGAACTCGCTGATCGTGTGCACGCTCATCACGGTGTTCCAGGTCATGCTCAGCGCGATGGCGGCGTATGCCTTCTCGCTGCTGGAATGGCGCGGACGCGATGTCGTTTTCAGCATCTTCCTGGTCGCACTGCTGGTCCCGGGCATGTTCACGCTCCTGCCGAACTTCCTGCTCGTGCGGGAACTCGGGCTGCTCAACTCCTATATCGGGATCGCGTTGCCGGCGATGTTCTTCTCACCCTTCGTGGTGTTCTTCCTGCGCCAGTTCTTCCTCGGCGTCAACCGCAGCTTCATCGAGGCGGCCGTCATCGACGGCGCGGGCCAATGGCGCATCTTCTCGCGCATCGTGCTGCCGATGGTCATGGGCCCGATCATCACGATCGGCATCCTGCAGTTCATCTTCTATTGGAACGACTATCTCTGGCCGCTGCTGGTCGGACAGACCGAAGAGACCACGCTGCTGACGGTGGGACTCGGCATCTTCCGATCGCAGACTCCCCAGGGCAGCCCCGACTGGGCAGGCCTCATGGCCGGTTCGCTCATCGCAGCCATCCCGGTGTTCATCCTCGTCGTCATCTTCGGCCGGAGAATCGTCGGCTCCATCCAATCGTCCGGGGTCAAGTAGCGGCATCCGCCGTCCCGCCCCGGTGGCGCCACCCGGCGCACCCTTCACCCACTGCGAATCATCACCTCACCAAAGGAGAACCTCGATGAAGAAGTCAATCCTCTCCGTCGGCCTGGTCGCCGTCGGCGCCCTCGCCCTCGCCGGCTGTTCGTCCGCCTCGGACGGCGGATCCGAAGGCGGAGTCACCACCATCAGCTACGGCCTCTGGGACTCGAACCAGCTGCCGGCCTACCAGCAGTGCGCCGCGGACTTCGAAGCGGCCAACCCCGAGTACAAGATCGACATCGAGCAGATCGGCTGGGACGACTACTGGACCAAGATCACGACCGGCTTCGTGTCGGGTGAGAACTACGACGTCTTCACCAGTCACGTCGCGTACTACCCCGAGTTCCAGAAGAACGACCAGGTCCTGCCGCTGGACGACTACATCGCCGCCGACGGGCTGGATCTGTCGATCTACCAGGACGGCCTGGTCGAGCTGTGGCAGAACCCCGACGGCGTCCAGTACGGCCTGCCCAAGGACTTCGACACCATCTCGCTGTTCTACAACGAGCAGATGGTCGAGGCCGCCGGTCTCACCCCCGCCGACCTGCAGGACCTCACGTGGAACCCTGACGACGGCGGCACCTATGAGGAGCTCATCGCGCACCTCACCGTCGACGCGAACGGCGTTCGCGGCGACGAGGCAGGGTTCGACAAGGACAACGTCGAGACCTACGGCCTGTGGATGGAGGGCGCGGGCGGCGCCGACGGCCAGACGCAATGGTCGTTCCTGACCGCGTCGCTCGGCTGGCAGCAGACCGACGGTCCGTGGGCCGAGAGCTACAACTTCGACGACCCGCGCTTCGCCGAAACCATCGACTGGTGGTATTCGCTCGTCGAGAAGGGCTACATGCCCACCTTCGCGGCGCAGTCGGGCATCAGCTGGGCCGACCAGCTCATCGCGGGCAAGGCTGCCATCGTCCCGAACGGGTCGTGGATGACCGGCTACGTGTTCGGCTCGGCGAGCGACAGCTTCACCCCCGGCGTCGCGCCGACCCCGGTCGGCCCCGATGGCCAGAGCTGGTCGATGCTGAACGGCCTCGCCGACAACATCGCGGCGAGCACGGACAACCCCGATGCCGCATGGGAGTGGGTCAAGTACCTGGGCTCGGCCGAATGCCAGGACGTCGTCGCGGATGCCGCGGTGGTCTTCCCCGCGATCAAGACCTCGACCGAGAAGGCCGTGTCGGCCTTCGAGGCCAACGGGGTCGATGTGACGGCCTTCACCGACCACGTCGAGGCGGGTACGACGGTGCTGTTCCCGATCACCGACCACAAGTCCGATGTCAACGGAATCATGGGTCCGACCATGGAGGGCATCATGTCGGGCGCGACCGGTACGGAAGTCCTGGTCGACGCGAACGCGAGCGTGGACGCGCTCTTCCAGTAGGCCCGGCTCAGCAGTCCTCCGCCGGGTGGCGACACCCGGCGGAGGACGCGACCATCTCTCCGAGGGAGGACTCGCGTGTCCATCACCGAGATCAATGTCCGCGCGGACGACCTGGTGGTCCTGACCACCGACGACGTCCAGATCGTCATCGACGCATCCGAGGGCCATCCGGTCATCCTGCATTGGGGGCGTCCGCTGCCGGACACCTCGCAGTCGTCACTGCGCGCCCTCTTCGACGGCGGTGTGCCCCAAAGCGATCTCGACGAGACGGCGCCTCCTGGGATGCTTCGCGAATCGGCGCGCGGATTCACCGGCAGGCCCGCATTGCGGGGGCACCGCTCGGGTCGTGATTTCTCGGCCCTGTTCGAGATCACCGAAGCTCGGGTCACCGCACGCGAAGCGGTGTTCGTCGCGCACGACCAGCTCGCCGCTCTTCAAATCGATCTGCGTCTGACTCTGACCGCCCAAGGCGTTCTCCTGGTCGATCAGTCATTGACGAACCTCGGCGATGCGACGTACTCACTGGATGAGCTCGCAGTCTGGATGCCGCTGCCGGACCGGGCGACCGAGACCCTGGACTTCACGGGACGGTGGCTCAAGGAGCGGCAGCCGCAGCGGATGCGCCTGGCACCGGGGCTGCGTGTGCGCGAGAGCCGCGAGGGTCGTTCCGGACACGACTACACGATCGTGCAGTGCGCGCTCACCGAGCGGACCTCGACCGAAGCCGGCGACGTGTGGGGGCTCTCATTGCTGTGGAGCGGAGGATCCCGGCACCTCGCCGAACGCGACACCAGTGGGCGCGGCGCGCTCGGTGTCGCCGAACTCCTCGAGCCGGGTGAGATCGAGCTCGCCCCCGCGGCGACCTATCACGCGCCCACCGTAGCCGCCTTCTTCTCAACCGAGGGGCTGGACGGACTCAGCGCGCGAGCGCATCAGTGGCTGCGCGATCGTCCCGAACACCCCCGCAAACCGCGCCCCCTCACGCTCAACGTGTGGGAAGCGGTGTACTTCGATCACGACCTCGACACCCTCAGGCGTCTCGCCGCGCGGGCGTCGTCGTTGGGTGTCGAACGCTTCGTCCTCGACGATGGCTGGTTCGGCAGCCGCCGCGACGACTGGTCCGGCTTGGGCGATTGGACGGTATCGCCCGACGTCTGGCCGAATGGTCTCGGCCCGCTTGCCGAGTACGTCAGGGCGCTGGGGATGCAGTTCGGTCTCTGGTTCGAGGGTGAGATGGTCAATCCCGACTCCGATCTCTACCGCGCGCATCCCGATTGGATCCTGCAGGTCCCAGGACGCATTCCGCCACTCGCCCGTCACCAGCTCGTGCTGGATCTCGCGAACCCCGACGCCTATGAGCACATTCTCGAGCGCGTCCACGCGGTGGTCGCCGAGTACGGCGTGGAGTACATCAAGTGGGATCACAACCGCTTCCTGACCGACCCCGGCCATCGAGGCCATCCCGCTGTTCGGAAGCAGACAGAGTCGATCTATCGACTGTTCGACGAGCTCAAGGCGCGCACGCCGGGTCTCGAGATCGAGTCATGCGCGTCGGGCGGTGGACGCATCGACCTCGGCATGGCGTTCCACGCCGATCGGTTCTGGACGTCCGATCAGAACGACGCGCTCGAGCGACAGCAGATCCAGCGATGGACGAGTCTGGTGATCCCGCCCGAGATGCTCGGGACGCACATCGGTCCCACCCTCTCGCATGGGACCGGGCGCGTGCACAGCATTCAGATGCGTGCGATCACGGCGCTGTTCGGGCACGCCGGCATCGAGTGGAATCTGCTCGAGGCCAGCGACGACGAGCTCGCCGCCGTCCGCGAGTGGTCGGCCTTCTACCGCAAGCACCGCGCACTGCTGCACAGCGGGCGCGTCGTGCGCGTCGATCACCCCGACCCGAGCGGCCTCGTCCACGGTGTCGTCGCCCAGGATCGCGGCGCGGCGCTGTTCGCCTACGTACAGACCGCGACGCCGTCGGGCGTTCGCCCGGCGGCCTTTCGAATGCCGGGCTTGGAACCGGACGCCATGTACCGCGTGCGAAGCCAGGAGTTCGGCGGCGCCCGCACCGTCCAGCGGCGAGCGCCGCAGTGGATGGACGGCGGGGTCACGACATCAGGCGCCGCTCTGGCAGACCTGGGTCTGCATCCGCCGGTGCTGTGGCCAGAGGAGGCGATTCTCGTCGTCGTCGAACGCGTCGACCCAGGGGCGCCCGATGACGCGTCGGACCCCGCCGTGCGCGACGTGACATCCTGAGGGGAAGAGAGGGGGCGCTGATGAGCCTGAGCGGTGTCGAGCCTGCGGCAGGGCGTGGCAGCGACGTCGAGATCGCGGCCCTCTCGCTGATCCTCATGCACGGCCCGGTCTCACGCACAGACCTCGCCGCACGATTGTCGCTATCGCCGTCGACCATGACGCGCGCGGTCAAACCCTTGCTCGACCGCGAACTGGTCCACGAGACCGCCGACTCCTTCGAGGGGCCCGGGCGACCCTCCCGGCCTCTCGTGGGCACGCCTGGTCGGCGACGCTACATCGGGGCCAAGCTCACCGGCGAGCAGGTATTCGCGGTTGCCACCGACATGCTCGCCAACGAAGTCGCCAGTACGACGCGCGAACTCGCATCGCACGAACCACGAGCCGTCGCGGACGCCGTGGCCGACACGGTGCGCGAACTCGCAGGCCGACACGGACTCGACGGAGTCGGCGTCGCGCTCGGGGGAAGCACGGTCGACGGTCGCAGCATCGATCGTGCCCCGTTCCTCGGCTGGCGCGATGTGCCTCTCGCGGACCTGCTCGAGGAGCGCGTGGATGCTCCCGTCATCATCGACAACGACCTCGCCGCGCTCACTGCCGGTGAGCACTGGTTCGGTCTCGGGCGGGGTCTGCGCGACTTCGCCGTGGTGACGATCGGCGCGGGCATCGGCCTCGGCCTCGTTCACGATGACACCGTTGTGCGCACGCGCGATGTCGGTCTCGGCCCCGCGGGTCACATCCCGGTCGAGCCTTTCGGTGCCCGCTGCTCGCTCGGCCACCGCGGCTGCGCGAGCGCCGTGATCGCCATCCCCGCCCTCGAGGCCCAGGCGAGTGTCGCGCTGCATCGACCGGTGCGCTTCGAGGAGCTGCTCGAGTGGGCGCGTGTCGGCGATCCGGCATGCGTGGACATCGTCAACACGGCGGCACGGGCGACCGGGCGGCTCGTCGCGCTGGTGGCGAACCTCGCCATGGTGGAAGTCGTCGTACTCAGCGGCGAGGGACTCGCCCTGCTCGATGTCGCGGAGCCGCAGATGCGCGAGCAACTGGCCGCCGACCGTGACCCCGAGGCGCACGAGCTCGACATCCGCCTCGACCGCGGCGGGTTCCCTCTCTGGGCGCGCGGTGCCGCGACCATCGCCATCCAGTCGTCGCTGCGACGGCTCCTGACCGAGCCGGCGTCGTCGCCGGACTGACACGAGCTCAGCCGCCGGGAGTATCTCGCGGACCGGCGTCCGGCGTCCGGCGCGACGCGGAGAGTCCGCGTTCGTCATACGCCTGTGATTGGATGCGTCCGATGGCGATCACACTCGTGAACGTCGGCATCGCACTCGACGACATCGAGGCGGCCGCGGCGTTCTTCACCGACCTCGGCCTCGGCTGGCACAGGATCTCACGAAGAGCTGAGCACGCATAGTCTTCCGGCTGCGGTGACGCCGAACCCGTTGCAGGCGTTCGATCGCGCTGGTAGTGGTGTCAAGTGCGGAGTGCCCGCTCGGTCATGACACTCCGGTACGGAGGCGCACGATGGCTCGACTCGAAGGAATCCCGTCGGCACGAAGCGGGCTCGGCGCGAAGATCGTCTTCTTCTTCACCCGGCGGAACCTCGCCAAGATCAGCGGCAGTGCTCCGGAGCGGATGCTCGAACCGCTCGAGCTGTACGCGTACTCGCCGGGACTGCTGAAGGCGTACGGGCGGATCGAACAGGCGACGGCCGCCGCGACATCGGTCGACTCGCGCTACGCGGCTCTCGCGACGATCAAGACGGCGACTCTCGTGACCTGCGAGTACTGCATCGATCTGGGCTCGCAGATCTTCCGCCGGCTCGGCCTGTCGGACGACGAACTTCTCGCGCTGCCGACCTACCGGACGAGCCCGCTGTTCGACGACGTCGACCGCGTGGTGATGGACTACGCCGTCGGCATGACGCGCACCCCCGCCGATGTCTCGGACGAGCTGTTCGCCCGGCTCGCCGAACGGTTCACGCCCACCCAGCTGACCGAGTTGACGCACATGATCGCGCTCGAGAACATGCGCGGCCGTTTCGGCATCGGGCTCGGAGTCGGCGCGGCGGGGTTCAGTGAGGGGATGGTGTGCGCCGTGCCGGTCCGGCCCGACTGATCGGATCGGTCCGGGATGATCGGGTGAGCGCCGGACGCGGCGACGAAGCTCGATGGTGAAGGAGGACCCGTGATCGGCACGCTCAACCGGGTCGTCGAGCACATCGACGATCACCTCACCGACGACATCGACATCGCGGCGCTCGCCGCGCGGCTCGGCACGACCGAGTACCACGTGCGCCGCATGTTCTCGTCGCTGGCGGGAATGCCGCTGTCGGAATACGTCCGCCGTCGGCGCATGACAGTGGCCGCCGCCGACCTGCTCGGCGACGACGGGATGCTCGACATCGCGGTGCGGTACGGGTACGGCTCGACCGAGGCGTTCGGCCGGGCGTTCCGCGCCGTGCACGGCGTCGGCCCGTCGGACGTGCGCCGCGACGGGGGTCCCCTTCGATCACAACCGCAACTCAGGTTCCGCCTGACCGTCGAAGGGAACACCCTCATGGACACCCGTCTCACCGACCGCCCCGCCTTCCGCCTCGTCGGCCACGCCACCCGCGTGCCGCTGATCCACCACGGCGCCAATCCGCACATCCAGTCGTTCATCGCCGGGCTGCCGGCATCCGAGCATGAGCGCCTGAAGTCGCTCAGTGACACCGAGCCCGCCGGACTGCTGCAGGTGAGCGCCGACGTCGACGCCGACTACACCGAGGGCAGCGAGCTCACCTACCTGCACGGCGTCGCGATCGGCGCACACACCGCAGCTGCCGACGACCTCGACGTGATCAACGTGCCGGCCGGGCAGTGGGCCGTCTTCCGCGTCAGCGGCGCGTACCCCGACGTACTGCAGGAGGCGTGGGCTGCGACAGCGACCGACTGGTTCCCGTCCAACCCGTGGCGGCTGCGTCCCGGGCCGTCGATCGTCGCGGTGCTCGACCGCGCGCCCGACTTCACCACCGCGACATGCGAGCTGTGGCTGCCCGTCGAGCGGGAGTAGCGAGCGTCAGCCGGGGTCGACCGGCTACCCGGTCGCAGCGGCCTCGACCAGCGCCTCGAGCGTCGCGAGCCGCGCGGCCCGGTCGCCGGTGATCTCGGCGACCGGCACGTCACCCACGACGTCGGGATCGTCGACCAGGTCGAGGAGGGCGCGGTCGGCGGCATCCCGCAGCTCGAGGTCTTCGTCGTCGCCGGCGATGATCCCGTCGTCGTCGACGAGCGGCAGCACGACGAGCAGGTCGACCGCCCCGAGTGCCCGCGCGGTGATGTCGCCGGCGTCGGCGAACGTGTCGTCGGGATGCTTCGCGCGGCCCAGGTCGTGCAGCACGTGCAGGTACGCGAGGGAGTCGAGCGGCCCGCGCTCGGCGATGATGTCGCCGGTGAACTCGTCCGATAGCAGCCGGTCTGCGGCGAGCCTCAGCTGCGCGGCGAACAGGCCGGCCGAGGGCTGATCCCACGATTCGTCGAGCAGCTCGAAGGGGTCGGGCAGCACCGTGAACGACGGATGCCGCGCGGCGAAGTCCGCGATCAGCGTGCTCTTGCCGCTCGCGTGGGTACCCGACACCACGATGCGCATCGCGGATCGGCTCAGCCCAGGAACATCGCCGGGTCGAATTCGTCGATCGGGATGATGCGGGTGCGCGGCAGCGGGGCGTCGAACACGCGCGCGTCGTACTCGAGGTCGAACTTCTCGAGCCCGGGGATCGCCGCGAAGCCGCTGTTGCGGAACTCGGTGAACGCGATCACGCCGACGCGTCGGCCGCCCCCGACCAGCGCGGTGATGTCGTCGATGAAGTCGCCGTCATGGCTGACGAGCAGCACGTCGGCCGACCGCTCCACCAGTGCGCGCATCGTCCGCTGCACCGCGATGTCGACGACCTTCTCGTCGGGTGCGCCCGACAGCGGCACCACGATGTAGTCCATCGCCTTGAGGGCCTGCACGAACGACATCGGGATGCCGCTGGTCGCATTGAGGAAAAACACCCCTCGCGCCGGCTGGTCCCACACGCGCGCGGCGAACGAGACGAGCCGGTCCCATCGCGGGCGTTCGTCGGGCTGCGGACGGCGGTTGAGAATCGAGGTCCCGAGTGTGGCGTCGATGTTCTCGCCGTCGACCAGCACCCAGGTCGCGCGCGCTGCGGCATCCGTCACGTGAGCCCCCTGCCTCGAACCGGCTTCAGCCGAAGCCTAGTTGACAGCATCCATCCATCGACTTATCGTTTCTCGATAACAACGAATATCGATAAGGAGAGTGAAGATGGCGACGCAGGAGACGGACCGAGTCATGTCACGAGGCGACGCGGTGTCGATGGTGCTGTTCATGCTGGCGGGCGCAGCGATCGCCGTGGCCACCACGGTCGCCGCGATCATCCGGATCATCGAGGTCATGCCCGGCCGCGACGTGCCGGTTTTCGCCGAGTTCGCGGGAACCGTCGCCGAAGCGCCGATCGGGCCGGACGGCGCGCCCGCCCCGGTCGAGCTCGACACGGGCTGGATCACCGCACCCGAGCTTCCCGTCGCCTCGGTCGTCGCGATCGTGATCCAGCAGATCGTGCTGGCGGCGACGGTCGTGGCCGTCGTGACCTGCCTGCTGCTGCTCACGCGCAACATGCTCCGCGGCAGGATGTTCAGCCGCACCAACACGCGATTGGTCACCGTGGCCGGATTCGTGGCCATCGTCGGCTACGCGGGCGTGCCGTTCTTCGGCAACATGGGGGCGAACGGGGCCTTCGCACGTATCTCCGACGGCACGTTCGACAACGTGATCATGTCGGTCGACCTCTTCCCGCTGATCCTGCTGACGTTCCTCGCCGCGCTGGGAAGCCTCACGTTCACCGTCGGCGATCGCATCCGCCGCGACACGGAGGGCCTGGTGTGACTCCGCCCGACGAGGACGGCCCGAGCGGTGTCCACTGCCGACTCGACGAACTGCTCGCCGAACGCGGGATGACGGTGACCCGGCTGTCGGAACTCGTCGGGGTGTCGGTCGTCAACCTATCCGTGCTGAAGAACGACCGCGCCCGCGCGATCCGCTACTCCACCCTGTCGGCGATCTGCCGGGCCCTCGACTGCGAGATCGGCGACCTGCTCGTACGAGCGGACCGGATGGGAGCAGACGTGTGAACAACGACGACGTCATCGCCGCGACCGAGCGCCTGCTGCTGCGTCGCTGGCGGGTGACGGATGCCGCGCTGCAGCGCGAGCTGTGGGCCGAACGCGATCCGCGAGCGCCCGCGCACCGCATACTGTCCGCCGACGGGCATCCGACGATCGACGAGCTCGAGGATCGCATCCGCCGCGAAGATCCGACCGCGACGATCGCCCTGTTCGCGGCCGTGCGCCGGGCCGACGGCGCCGTGGTCGGCTACGCCGGCCTGATCCCGAACGGCCACGGCGAGCCCGACGAACCCGAGATCGCGTACGAGTTCCTGCGTCGGGCTCAAGGCCAGGGGCTCGCCACCGAGGCATCCGTCGCCGTCGTCGACTGGGCGCGACGGTCGGGGCATCGACGGCTCTGGGCGACGGTCCGCGAATGGAACGCACCCTCGCGCCGCGTGCTCGACAAGATCGGGTTCATCGAGACCGAGCGCGTCGATCCGGATGCCGCGCACGGCGACACCCTCTTCTACCGCCTCGATCTCTAGCCGCGCTGTCCGCGGTGCCTGGGACGATCCAGGCGTCGGATGCGGCCGATCCCATGGGTCCGACGGATGCGACGGAGGAGGCGGGATGCGGGGCGAGGCGACCGTGCTGCACGCCGACCTCGATGCCTTCTACGCCTCGGTCGAACAGCGGGACGCACCCGAACTGCGCGGGCGGCCGGTGATCGTCGGCGGCGGGGTCGTGCTCGCCGCGAGCTACGAGGCGAAGGCGCGGGGCGTGCGCACCGCGATGGGCGGCCGGATGGCGAGGGAGCTGTGCCCCGACGCGATCGTCGTGCCGCCGCGCATGGATGCCTACTCGGCAGCGAGCAAGGCGGTGTTCGCGGTCTTCCGCGACACGACGCCGCTCGTGGAGGGCATCTCGATCGACGAGGCGTTCCTCGAGGTCGGCGGGCTGCGGCGCCTCGTCGGCACGCCCGAGCAGGTCGCGGTGCGCCTGCGCGAGCGGGTGCGCGCCGAAGTCGGGCTGCCGATCTCGGTCGGCGTCGCCCGCACCAAGTTCCTCGCGAAGGTCGCGAGCGCCGTGAGCAAGCCCGACGGGCTGCTCGTGGTCGAGCCCGACGGCGAGCAGGCGTTCCTGCTGCCCCTGCCCGTCGAGCGCCTGTGGGGTGTG
>JAUHVN010000378.1 GCA_030425055.1 Actinomycetes bacterium
CGGCCAGGAGACCGTCGCCAAGGTGCACAACCTCGGGCATCCGCCGCGTCGGCTGATCGCGCTGCACCTCGACGGCAGCGACAGCGTGCTGCCCGCGCGCGGCGCCGAGGTGAGCGCCGGTGACACCGTCGTCGGCACCGTGACATCGTCGGCGCTGCACTACGAGGACGGCCCGATCGCCCTCGCGCTGGTCCGCCGCGGCGCACCGCTCGAAGGCGAGCTGACGGTCGCGACCGAGGCCGGTCCGGTCGCCGCTGCGCAGGAGGTCATCGTCCCGCCCGAGGCGGGCGCCACCGCGGGTGTGCCGCGCATGTCGCGACTCTCGCGCCGCCCCCGGGCGACCTGAGCATGGACGACGCGCCGCCCACCACATCGGTCGTGCGGACCGGCTGGCGCGCGCGGATGGATCCGCGGCCGGCGCTGCTGCGCCTGCGCGACTCGGCGAACTCGATCGTGCAGATCGTCGTGGCCGCGACCGGTGCCTACGCGTTCGCGGTGTACGTCCTGGGTCACCCCGCACCCCTCCTGGCGGCGACCGTCACGGTCTCGAGCCTCGGACTCGTACGCGACGCGCGCCCCCGGCGTGTGCTCGAGACGGTGCTCGGGATGCTGCTCGGCATCATCGTCGCGGAACTGCTGCTGCTCGTCGCCGGCAGCGGGTGGTGGCAGCTGGGCCTCGGCCTGGCGATCACGCTCGTGGTCGCGCGCGTCATCTCACCGCAGGCGGGCTTCGCGATCGCCGCCGCCATCCAGTCGCTCATCGTCATGGTGATCCCCGCGAATGCTCCGTTCCTGCGCCTCATCGACGGAGTCGTCGGCGGCGTGGCCGCGCTGCTGGTCACGGCGCTCATCCCGCGCGATCCGCTGCGCGCGGCACGGCGCGACGGGCGCGCGGTGTTCGCCGCGACGCAGTCGGCGGCCGCCGCGATCGTGCAGGGTCTGCGCCGCGGCGATCGCGTGCGGGCGGCCCGCGCGCTCGAGAAGGCCCGCGCCATCCAGCCCCTGCTCGAGGCGTGGCGCGAGTCGCTCGACACGGGACTCGCGGTCGCGCGCATCTCGCCCTTCCTGCGGCGTCAGCGCGCCGAGATCGAGCGCCACGAGCGCATGCGGCAGGCGATGGACTTCGCGACGCGCAATCTGCGGGTCGTCGCCCGCCGCGCGCAGTACCTGAGCGACGACGGCGAAGCGCGGCCTGTGCCCGCCGATGTGCTGGCCGAGCTCATGCGCGGTGCCGAGCTCGTCGGCGACAGCATGGACGACATCTCGCTGGAGCATGCCGCCCGTGCGCAACTGGCCTCGGTCGCCGCGCACCTCGATCCGCGCACGATGCAGCCGGGCGCGAGCCTCGGCGAGCAGAACCTCGTCGCGTCGATGCGGCCGCTCGTCGTCGACCTGCTGACGGCCACCGGGATGCCCGCCGCCGACGCGCGCGCGGCCGTGCCGCGGATCTGACTCAGCGCGGCGCCACCGCGTCCCACGGCACGGTGAGCTCGCCCAGCCGCCACCGCGCGCGCGCCTGCACGGGCACTCCGGCGTCGGCGAGCGCATCGAGCGCCGCGCGCCAGCGCTGCACCGGACCGAACGGCGCCATGCCGGCGGCGCGGGCCCACTCTCGATCGAGCGCGCCGAGCAGGTCGTGCACGCGCTCACCGGGCACGTTGCGGTGGATCAGCGCCTTCGGCAGCCGCTCCGCCGCGACCGACGGCTGGTCGAGCCCCGCGAGGCGCAGCGACACCGTGAGCGCGCGGGGTGCGGCATCCGCCCCCACCTCCACCCACGTCGCGATGCGGCCGATCTCGTCGCACGTGCCCTCGACCAGCACTCCGCCGGGCGCGAGGCGACCGGCCATGCGTGCCCAGGCCGCCGCGACCTCGGTCTCGTCGTACTGGCGCAGCACGTTCATGGCGCGGATGACCGCCGGCCGCCGACCGCCCGGAGTCGGCACTTCGAAGCCGCCGAGCCCGAACGCCGTGCGCGTGTCGGGGCGGAACGGCGTGGTGCCCTCTCGCACCGCGCGCAGCTGAATTCGCGCCCGTGCGACCCGCTCCGGGTCGATCTCGAGGCCGAGCACGTCGATGTCGGCGCGTGCGCGGTGCAGCCGCTCCTCGAGCTCGAGCGTCGTGACGGCGCTCGCGCCGAACCCGAGATCCACCACATACGGATCGGCCGCGCGACGCAGCGCCGCGTGGCGCGCGATCCACCGGTCGACGCGTCGCAGACGGTTCGTGCCGGTCGTTCCTCGCGTGGCCTGGCCGATGGGGGAGTGACCGGGCGGCATGCCCTCATGATGCCAGCCCCGCCTCGGTATCATGGCGCCATGAGCGCTCCCTACACCCTGATCCTGCTCCGTCACGGTCAGAGCGAATGGAACAAGTCCAATCAGTTCACCGGATGGGTCGACGTCCGGCTGACCGAGCAGGGCAAGGGCGAGGCCGCGCGCGGCGGCGCCCTGATGGCCGAGACCGGCCTGCTGCCCGACATCCTGCACACCTCGGTGCTCAGCCGCGCGATCCAGACCGCCGACATCGCCCTCGACGCCGCCGACCGGCTGTGGATCCCGGTGCGCCGCTCGTGGCGCCTCAACGAGCGCCACTACGGAGCGCTGCAGGGCAAGGACAAGGCGCAGACGCTCGAGGAGTTCGGCGAGGAGCAGTTCATGCTGTGGCGCCGCTCGTTCGACGTGCCGCCGCCCGACCTCGCCGACGACGACCAGTACAGCCAGGTGGGCGACCCGCGCTACGCCGACATCGACGGCGAGGTGCCCCGCACCGAGTCGCTCAAGCTCGTGATCGACCGGATGCTGCCCTATTGGGAGAGCGACATCATTCC
>JAUHVN010000379.1 GCA_030425055.1 Actinomycetes bacterium
ATGAAGACGGATGCCGCGGGCCGCCCCCAGCCCGACGGCGACCACGAGGTCTCGCGCGCCCCCGCGGCATCCGAGGCGTCGTCGCCGCCCTCACCCGAGCGCGGCCCGATTCCGCCGCCGTCGGAACTGCGGCCGATGCTCGCGACGAGCGCGACACCGGGCATCGCGCGCGAGGCGGCGCACCGCTGGGCGGATGACGCGTGGGTCGAGGTGAAGTGGGACGGCGTGCGCGCGATCGGCGTGTGGGACGGGCACCGCATGGCGCTGCGCGCCCGCAGCGGCAACGACATCACCGCCAAATACCCCGAACTCACCGAGGTCGACCTCGGTCTCGGCTCGACCCCGGCCGTCGTCGACGGCGAGATCGTCGCGCTCGACGAGAACGGCCGTCCCAGCTTCCCCCTGCTGCAGAACCGCATGAACCTGTCGAAGCCCGCGGAGATCCGTCGCGAGGCGCCGCGCACGCCGGTGCGATACCACCTGTTCGACCTCCTCGCGCTCGACGGGCGGGATGCGGCATCCCTCCCCCTCGCGCAGCGCCGCGAGCTGCTCGAGGGGATCGCCGACGGCATCCGGGATCCGCTGCACCTGCCGCCGGTGCTCGACGACCTCGACGACGCGCTGGCCACGAGCCGCCGGTTCGGGCTCGAGGGCGTCGTCGTCAAGGACCCGTCGTCGACCTACCGGCGCGGCGAGCGCAGCGACCGCTGGCTCAAGGTCAAGCTCACGTCCACCCAGGAGGTCGTCATCGGCGGCATCCGGCCCGGCAAGGGCGGGCGGTCCGGCGCGATCGGGTCGCTGCTGGTCGGGATTCCGGGCCCGGAAGGCATCCGCTACGCCGGTCGTGTCGGGTCGGGCTTCAGCGATGCGACCCTGAAGCGTCTCGACGAGGTGCTCTCGCCGCTGCGCACCGACGAGAACCCCTTCGTCGGGGTGCCCGACGCCGACGCGTCGGAAGCCCTGTGGGTTCGGCCCGACCTCGTCGGCGAGGTGGAGTACGCCGAGTTCACACCGGGTGGCATCCTGCGGCAGTCGCGCTGGCGGGGACTGCGGCCCGACAAGGCTCCGGCCGACGTCGCGCTCGAGGAATAGCGGCTAGGCGTGGGTCGAGTCGGCGTCCGCATCGGCGTGACCTGCGGGCTCGAGCTGGAACGTCGAGTGCTCGACGTCGAAGTGCGCCGAGAGGCACTCCTGCAGGCGGGCCAGCACATCGCCGGCGCGCCCGGCGCGGAACGTCTCGTCGGCGACGACGACGTGGGCGGTGAAGACCGGTGACCCGCGCGTGAGCTGCCACACGTGGATGTCGTGAGCGTCGACGACGCCGGGGGTCGACAGGATGTGCTCGCGGATCTCGGCCACCTGGGTTCCCGCCGGCGCCGACTCGGCCAGCACCGAGAATGCCTCGCGCAGCAGCGCGATCGCACGCGGGACGATCATGACCGCGATGAGCAGCGACGCGATCGCGTCAGCCGGCAGCCACCCCGTAGTGAGGATCACGACCGCCGCGACGATCACCGCCGCCGACCCGATGAGGTCGCCGAGCACCTCGAGGTAGGCGCCGCGCACGTTGATGCTGGTGCGCTGCGCGGCGCTCAGCAGCCACAGCGCGATCGCGTTGGCGAGCAGGCCGATGATCGCGACGATGAGCATGAGGCCGCCCGCCACCTCGACCTCGTCGGGTCGCAGCAGGCGCTGCACGCCCTCGAACGCGACCCACAGCGACAGCACGATGAGGATCACGCCGTTGACGAGCGCGCCGAAGACCTCGGCGCGCTGGTAGCCGAACGTGCGGCGGTCGTTGGCCGGCCGGGCCGCGACGATGCTCGCCATCAGCGCGACCAGCAGCGCCGCCGTGTCGGTGAACATGTGCACCGCGTCGGCGAGCAGCGCGAGCGCGCCCGACAGGATCGCGCCGACGATCTGGACGACCATGACGACCGCCGTGATCGCGAGCGAGATCGCCAGCAGCCGGCGGTTGCCGGCACCGCGGATGCCGCTCGGCGCGTGGTCGTGCATGACTCCAGGCTAGGCCCGACCGCCGCGCGACAGCGCGGCCGCGCGAACTCGGGAATGAGTCCGATTATCGGTTTCGGCGGGTCACAGCTCCTGCAGGATCGGCGCGAGCGCGACGAACGCGAGGGCTCGGTGCGATGCCGCGTTCTTCTCGGCCGCACTCCACTGCGCGACGGTGCGCTCGGCCTCCACCGGCTGACCGTCGGGGATGAAGATCGGGTCGTAGCCGAAGCCGCCCTCACCGCGCGGGGCGGTCGCGAGCCGGCCGGGCCAACGACCCTCGACGACGCGGTGATGACCGTCGGGGCTCACGAGGGCGATGGTCGAGACGAACTGCGCCGAGCGGTGCGGGTCCGAGATGTCGGAGAGCTGGTCGAGCAGCAGCTCGAGGTTGGCGGTCGCGTCCTTGGCGTGGCCCGCCCAGTAGGCCGAGAAGACGCCGGGCGACCCGCCCAGCACGTCGACGCACAGCCCGCTGTCGTCGGCGAGCGCGAGCCGCCCGGTGTGCCCGCACGCCGTGCGGGCCTTGATGAGCGCGTTGTCGGCGAACGTCGTGCCGGTCTCGCGCGGCTCGGGGCCGTCGTAGCCGACGACCTCGAGATCGGGGCGCACGCGCGCGACGATCTCGCGCAGCTCTTCGACTTTGTGCGGGTTGTGGGTCGCCAGCACCAGCTGCTGCGGCATCCGTCTCACTCCGCCGCGAGCGTCGCGGTCTGCAGGTCGCGCAGCTCGGCGCACCCGGCGAGGCCCAGCTCGAGCAGCGCGTCGAGCTCGCGCTTGTCGAACGGCGCCCCCTCGGCGGTGCCCTGCACCTC
>JAUHVN010000019.1 GCA_030425055.1 Actinomycetes bacterium
CGCGCCGTCAGCACGCGCATCGCACCCGACCAGCACACGAGGGCCAGGTAGCAGAGGAAGGCGAGGAAGAAGGGCTCCTCGAGCGGCAGGTGCGGCGCGAGGTCGACACCCACCAGCAGTGGGCTGTCGCCCTTGACGAACACGCCCGTCGCGATGCCCACCGCGTCCCACACGAGGAAGAACAGCGTGCCGAGGCCGACGGCGGCGAGCGTGCGTCCGGGGGACGCCCACGCCGCCAGGCGCCAGCGGGCGTCGAGCACGGCGACGCCCGCGGCGGAGAAGAGGATGGCGGCGAGGTAGAGTCCCGGCACGTCAGACCGCCGCCCGTTCCGGGAGCGGTCCGGTCGTGCGGTCGCCGCGGACGCGCTTGAGCACGAGTTCGGCGGAGATGAGGCACATCGGCAGCCCGATTCCGGGCAGCGCCGACGCACCGGCGTACGCGAGGTCCTGCACGCGCTTGGACGCGTTGCGCGGACGGAACAGCGCGCTCTGACGCAGCGTGTGCGCGAGACCGAGGGCGTTGCCGCGCCACGCGTGCAGGTCGGCGGCGAAGTCGCCGGGCGCGATCGTGCGGCGCACGCGCACGCGGTCGGCGAGATCGGGGATGCCCGCCCACGACGCGATCTGGGCGATCGCGGCATCGGCGGCGCGCTCCACGCGCTCGTCTCCGGCGCCATCGATCCCGCCGCGTCCGATGGCGGGGTCGGCGGGGATGGGCACCAGCACGAAGAGATTCTCGCACCCGGGCGGTGCGACCGTCGGATCGGTGGCGCTCGGCCGACACACGTAGAGCGAGGCGGGATCCGGGATCGCCGAGGGCTCGCCGAAGATCGCGTCGAAGTTCGCCCGCCAGTCGGACGTGAACAGCAGTGTGTGGTGGGCCAGCTGCGGCAGCTCGCCGTCGACGCCGAGGAGCACCAGGAGCGCCCCCGGGCTCGGGGTGCGCGACTCCCACCACGACTCGGGGTAGGTCTGCTCGGCGGGATCCAGCAGCGCCGTCTCGGTGTGGTGCAGATCCGCCGCCGAGACGACGAGGTCCGCCTCGATCGTCGACCCGTCGCGCAGCTGCGCGCCGATCGCCCGGCCGTCACGGGTCAGGATGCGTGTGACCTCGGCTCCGGTGCGGATGCCGACCCCGCGCTGTCGTGCCAGCCGCTCGATCGCCCGGATGACCTCGACGAGACCGCCCTGCGGATAGAGCACGCCCTCGTCGAGGTCGAGGTGGCTCATGAGGTGGTAGAGGCTCGGCATCGCGTACGGCGAGCCGCCCAGGAACACGGCCGGGTACCCGAGGATCTGGCGCAGGCGCGGATCGTGGAAGCTCCGGTCGACGCGGGACGCCAGCGTCTGCGTCAGCAGACGCGCCAGCTGCGGCGCGCGGCGCAGCAGTGCGGGGTCGCGCAGCCCCGCCGTCGTCTCGTACGTGTCGTACAGGAAGCGGCTCACGGCCAGGCGGTACGCGTCGCCCGCCGAGTCGAGGTAGGCGTCGAGCGCCGCGCCGGCCCCCGGCTCGACGGATTCGAACAGCGCGGTCGCCTCGCGGCGCCCGGACTGCACGTCGAGCGGTGTGAGACCCGTGTCGGGGTCGCTGATCACGCGGTAGGCGGGGTCGAGGCGGACGAGGTCCAGCTCGGCCTCGGCGGTGGTGCCCAGCAGACGGAAGAAGTGGTCGAAGACCTCGGGCATGAGGTACCAGCTGGGGCCGGTGTCGAAGCGGAACCCCTCGTGCTCCCACGATCCCGCGCGCCCGCCGAGCTCGTCGCGAGCCTCGAGCAGCTCGACCTCCCAGCCGTCGTCGGCGAGCAGCGCCGCGGTGGCGAGACCCGCGATCCCGCCGCCGATCACGACGGCGGTGCGCTGCGCGCTCATGCGCGCACGCTCCGGGGGGCGCGGCCGGCGAGCGCCCGTGCCGCGAGAAGCGCCTTCACGCCATCGGGCACACGGACGCGCTGGTCGTCGCCGGGGTCGGCCCGCAGGCGCCGGGCGAGCTCGTGGAACAGATCGTGTGCGGCGGTGACGGCCTTGCGGCAGTCGGCGGGCAGCTGCGGGATCACGGCCGCGGCGGCCGCCAGGTCGGAGTCGATGGTGTCGAGCACATCGGCGCGCGTTGACCGTCCCGAGCGCAGGCCGAGGTAGTCGCGGCCGAGCTCGGTGTCGTCGTGGGCGCGATCGCGCAGGAAGTTGACGTCCTGGAACGCTGCGCCGAGGCGCCGCGCGCCGTCGACGAGCTGCGGATCGGGGGCGACGGGCGCGGGTGCGCCCGCGTTGACGAACACCTGGAGGCACATGAGCCCCACCACCTCCGCGGATCCGTAGACGTACGTGTCGTGCGAGGCGGCGTCGTGCTCGGTGGCCTCGAGGTCGGTCCTCATCGACGAGAAGAACGGACCGATGAGCTCGTCGCCGATGCCGCACTCCCGCGCGGTGCGGGCGAACGCGTGGACGATCAGGTTGGTGCTGTAGCGGCGGTGGATCGCGGCGGACACCTCGCTTTCCAGGTCGTCGAGCAGCTGTCGAGCCGCTTCGACGTCGAGCCCTGCTTCGATCGCGGGGCCGTCGACGATCTCGTCCGCGATCCGCACGAGCGCGTAGACATTCCTGACGTCGCCGCGCACGCGCGGGCCCAGCATGCGGCACGCGAGTGCGAAAGACGTCGAGTAGCGGGCGATCACCGAGGCGGCGGCGTCGCGCGCCACGCGATCGTAGAGGTCGAGGCCGGTCGCCTGCGAGTCGTCCGTCACGGGATGCGCTCCTCGACGCGGTCGGCGAGATGGCGCACGAGCGCGCCCGCGTCGCTGGGCAGGCGCCGCGCATCGCTGCGCACGCGCGCCAGGGTGTTCTCGGCCAGGATCGTCAGCTCGATGCGCGCTCCGCTGTCCTCGATCGCGCGCTGCGCGTCGGCCACGGCGAGCGGACCGGTGTGCGCGAGGGCGAGCGCGTCGTCGACGCGCGAGCGGTGCGGCGTTTCGCGGGCCATGGCGACCAGGGGGGTGCGCTTGGCCTCGCGCAGGTCGCCGCCGACCGCGCGCCCCGCCTGCTCCGCGGTTCCGAAGGCGCCGATGAGGTCGTCGACGAGCTGGAATGCGAGCCCGATCCGACCGCCGGCCGCCGCCAGCAGGTCGAGCTGGGCCGCATCGGCGCCTGCCAGCAGCGCGCCGGCGCACAGCGGTGCGCGGAAAGAGTAGACCGCGGTCTTGTTGAAGGCGGTGCCGAGGGCGTCGTCGGTGTCGGCGGACTGGGCGGCCACGGCGTTCTCGACGTCGGAGAGCTCACCGGCCGCCGACACGTAGACGGCGTCGTCGAGCAGGTCGTAGACGTCGCGTCGCACGCGGGCGGGCAGGTCGCTGAGCGCGACGAGGCGTGCGGCCTCGTGCAGCAGGAGGTCGCCTGCGAGGATCGCCGCCGCGTCGCCGAGGAGTGCCGCGCCTGCGGCATCCGCACCGCGACCGCGACCGCGCACGCGGAACTCTCCGCCGATGTTCGGGATGCCGCGTCGCACGACGTCGTGGTCGATGACGTCGTCGTGCACGACGAAAGCCGTGTGCAGCAGCTCGAAGGCGACGGCGATGTCGACGGCGGCCGGCCGTCTCGCGGCATCCCCGCCGTACGCATCGAAAGCGGCCAGCACGAGGGCGGGCCGAAGCCGCTTGCCGCCGGCGGCCGCCCGCACCATCGCGTCGCCGAGCGCCGAGAAGGGCTCGGACAGCGATGCGGCGCGGTCGCGGACGCGCGCGAGCTCGCGGTCGATCGCCCGGTCGACCTCGGCGCGCAGCGGCGGGTCGATCATGACGCGCGGCGCTGCTCGAGGTCGCGGCCGGCGAAGAGGGGCAGCTGCTGCGCCTGCAGCACGAGCCACGGGCTGAACGCCCACGGGGTCGTGGTGAGCGACGCGGCGAGCTCGTCGGGATCGACCCAGCGCGCGTCGTGCACTTCGAGGGGGTTGAGCGTGGGCTCGTCGTCGGTGCGCGCGATGTACACCGGGCACACCTCGTGCTCGACGATGCCGTTCGCGTCGGTCGCGCGGTAGCGGAACAGCGGCAGCACGAGCTCGATGTCGCGCAGCGTCAGGCCCAGCTCGTACTCGCCGCGGCGATGGACCGCGTGCAGCACCGGCTCGGCGGGGCGGGGGTGGCCGCAGAACGAGTTCGTCCACACGCCCGGCCACGTGCGCTTCTCGAGTGCGCGGCGGGTGACCAGCACCTGGCCGTCGTCGTTCATCACGTGGCACGAGAACGCCAGGTGCAGCGCGGTGTCGGTGCCGTGCACGCTGCTCTTGGGGGCGGTGCCGATCGCGCGACCCTCGTCGTCGAGGAGAACCACCTGCTCGATGTCAGCCATTGCGCCTCCGCATTCACTAGTTTATCTAGCAATTATCGTGGCTCGATGATACAAGGGGAGGGAGGGGGTGTCCACATGTCGCAGCCGTGGGTTCCGCGCACCGCGCGCGAGGAGGCCGTCATGGACGTGCTCGTGGCCGTGCGGGCGTTCTCCGATTCGATGGATCGGATGAACGGCGGCATGAAAGGCGACATGGACATGAACGTGACCGACCTCGCGGCGTTGCGCATGCTCATCATGCGCGAGCAGCGGGGCACTCCCGTGAGCCCCCACGATATCGCCGAGCATCTGCGGATCACCACGGCCTCGACGACCAAGCTCGTGGATCGGCTGGTGTCTTCGGGGCACATCGAACGGCATCCGCACCCGACGGACCGACGGTCGCGCGTGCTCACGCTCACGGATGCCTCGCGCCGGGAGTTCTACCGCCACTTCGGTGAGAGGCTGCGGGCCATGCGCGCGGTCGCCGAGCGGTACGACGACGAACAGCTGCGCACCGTGGTCGGCTTCCTCGGTGAGATGTCAGAGGCCATGGACCCGGAGTCGGTCGCGGAGAAGCGCTGATCAGCGGCGGAAAAGGGGGAAGGCGCCCCGATACGGGACGCCTTCCATCTGTTGCGGGGACAGGATTTGAACCTGCGACCTCTGGGTTATGAGCCCAGCGAGCTACCGAGCTGCTCCACCCCGCGGCACAAGAGAAGAGCTTAGCACGGCTTCGGAGGGGTCGGCGTCGCCCGGTGGCTCCTTGCCCCGGGATGCGGGCGCGACGAGGATGAGCGCATGGCGTTCGACGACGGCCGCGACGAGACCCGCGAGGAGCGGGCCGACCGCAACTGGGGGGAGGCGCTGCAGGAGTTGCGCGTGCTGCAGACCGGCACGCAGATCCTCACCGGGTTCCTGCTCGCACTCGCGTTCCAGCCCGCGTTCTCGGACCTCACCGAGGGGCAGCGCGTGCTCTACCTCGTGCTCATCGTGCTCGCCGCGCTCAGCACGATCGTCGCCCTCGCGCCCGTGGCTCTGCATCGCGTGCTGTTCCAGCAGCGCGCGAAGGCGAGGGTGGTCGCGTACGGCCATGCCGCGCTGGTGACGGCCCTCATCACCGTCGCCACGCTCGTCGTCGGCGTCGTGGCGTTCGTCTTCGACGTCGTGCTCGGGGTCGATGCCGCGTGGGTGGTGCTCGCGTGCCTCGGAGCGACGCTTCTGGCACTGTGGGTGGTGGCACCGCTGGTGATCCGTCGCCGCCTCGGGAATCGGAGATCATGACGCAGTCGCAGACCCTCGCTCTCGCGGTCGCGCAGTTCGCGCCGACGGCCGATGCCGACGCGAACGTCGAGACGATCGCCGACATGACCGCCATCGCGGCGGCGCGCGGTGCCCAGGTCGTGGTCTTCCCCGAGTACTCGAGCTACTTCGTCGACCCGTTCGACGAGTCGCTCGCACAGAACGCCCAAGACCTCGACGGACCGTTCACCCGGGCGCTCGCGGAGCTGGCCGGCGAGCACGGCGTGCACATCGTGGCCGGCCTGCTCGAGCGCGGCGGTGCGGGCCGCGTGCGCAACACCGTGGTCGCCGTCGACGGCGGCGGCGTGGTCGCGCTCTACCGCAAGCTGCACCTCTACGACGCCTTCGGGCAGCGCGAGTCGGACTGGGTCGAGCCCGGCGAACTCGCCGAGGCGCAGACCTTCGAGGTGGGTGGGCTGCGATTCGGGCTCATGACCTGCTACGACCTGCGGTTCCCCGAGGTGGGGCGCATGCTCGCGGATGCCGGTGCCGAAGTGTTCCTCGTTCCCGCCGAGTGGGTGCGCGGGCCGTTGAAGGAGCACCACTGGCGCACGATGGTGCACGCTCGCGCGATCGAGAACACGGTCTTCGTCGCCGCAGCCGACCATCCGCCGCCCCTCGGAGTCGGCGCGTCGATGATCGTGGATCCGCAGGGCGTCGAGCTCGCCGGTGTGGGGACGGCGACCGATGTCGCGGTCGCCCACCTCGACCTCGACACCGTCGATCGCGTCCGCCGCGTCAACCCGGCGCTGAGATTGCGCCGTTACGGCATCGTCGAGCGGTGCTGAGTCAGCGCAGCGCGGCGAGCCGTGCGGAGGCCTCGGTGAGGACGCCGACCCGCTTGCACGCCGCGAACCGCACCAGCGTCGCGTAGTCGGCGCGGCGCTCGGGCGTCACGAATGCGGTGAGGGGGATCGCCACGACGCCGGCCCGCTCGGGCAGCGCGCGGCAGAACGCCGCCGCGTCGGCGGCGCCGAGCGGCGCGGCATCCGCCACCGTGAAGTAGGTGCCCGACGGCACCGACACCTCGAATCCCGCGGCGGTCAGTCCCGCGCCGAGCAGATCGCGCTTGGTGCGCAGGTCGGCGGCGATGCCGTCGAAGAAGGAGTCGGGCAGGCCGAGGCCGACGGCGATCGCGGGCTGGAACGGCGCGCCGTTGACATAGGTCAGGAACTGCTTCACCGCGAGGACGGCGTCGACGAGGTCGGCGGGCGCGGTCAGCCAGCCGATCTTCCAGCCGGTCGTCGAAAAGGTCTTGCCGCCCGACGAGATCGAGACCGTCCGGTCGAACGCGCCGGGCAGTGTCGCGATCGGCGTGTGCGCGCGGTCGAACACGAGGTGCTCGTACACCTCGTCGGTCACGATCATCGCGTCGTGGCGCTCGGCGAGGGCGACGATCTCGGCACGTGCCTCGGTCGAGAACACCGCACCCGTCGGGTTGTGGGGGTCGTTCACCAGGATCACGCGTGTGCGATCGGTCACGGCGTCCCGCAGCCGGTCGAGATCCGGCTGGAAGTCGGGCCAGCGCAGCGGCACGGGCACCAGGCGAGCACCGGAGAGCGCCACGAGGGCGGCGTAGGCGTCGTAGTAGGGCTCGAACACGACGACCTCGTCGTCGGGACCCGACACGAGCGCCAGCAGCGTCGCGGCGAGCGCCTCGGTCGCCCCCGCCGTCACGAGCACCTCGCGGGCGGGGTCGGGGTGCAGTCCGTAGAACCGCGCCTGGTGGGCGGCGATCGCGTCGAGCAGCACGGCGCTGCCGCGCCCGGGCGGGTACTGGTTCACGCCCGCGGCGATCGCGTCGGCCGCGGCCGCCAGCACCTCGGTCGGCCCGTCCTCGTCGGGGAATCCCTGGCCGAGGTTGATGGCGCCGGTGCGCGCCGCCAGCGCCGACATCTCGGCGAAGATGGTGGGGTGGATCCGTCCGTCGTCGCCGACGAGCCCCGCACCCGCGGCGGTGCGGTGCCAGGCGCCCGGTATGTCTCGCATCGTGCACACGCTACTCGCCCGGCTCTTCGGGTTCGCATAGGCATGTCCCATCCACGGCATAAGGAACGCACAGGAACCCCGGGCAGGTTGGATACTGCTTTCACGAAGGAGCAGCGATGACCGACACGCAGGGCGAGCGCCCCGACACCCCCACCCCGCACAGCGACGCCGAGCAGGTCGCCGCTGCGCCGCCCGTTCCTCCCGTTCCGCCGGTCCCGCCGCAGCCGGAAGGCGGCTGGCAGGCACCCGCGACCGCTCCGGTGCCGCGCTACCAGCCGCCGCAGGGCTACCCCGCCCCGCAGACCGCGGAGACCGGGCCGACCTCGCCGATCGACCCCGTCGCGGCTCCCGCCGCCGGCACCGGCGCGCACCCGACCGCGACGACGGCGACCGCCCCGTCCCGCCCGAAGGGTCGGGTCGGCGCCGGCAAGGTCGCCGGCATCCTCGTCGCGGCCGCCCTCGTGGGCGGCGTGGCCGGTGTCGGCGGTGCCTACGCGGGCAACTCGCTCTTCGCGCCCGACGGCACACTGCCGGCCGCAGGCCCCTCGGCCGTGACCGTCAACGACACCGGCTCGGTGAACCAGACCACGGCGATCGCCGCGAAGGTCGTGCCGAGCGTCGTCACGATCCAGGCATCCGGGTCGTCGGGCTCGGGCACCGGCTCCGGTGTCGTGCTCAGTGAGGACGGATACGTGGTGACGAACACCCACGTCGTGACCCTCGACGGTGCCAGCGGCGACGCGACCATCCGGGTGACCACCTCCGACGGAGCCGTCTACGACGCGACCGTCGTCGGCACCGACCCCACCTACGATCTCGCGGTCATCAAGCTCGAGGGCGCCGAGGGCATGACGCCCATCGAGTTCGCCTCGTCGTCGCAGCTCAACGTGGGCGACGAGACCGTCGCGATCGGCGCGCCGCTCGGCCTGTCGAACACCGTCACCACCGGCATCGTCAGCGCCCTCAACCGCTCGATCGAGATCGCATCGTCGGCGGTGCCCGACACCGGCGACGAAGAGGACCAGGCCCCGCAGGAGCAGGGCGAGAGCCCCTTCTTCTTCGACTTCGGTCAGGGCCAGACCCAGTCGCAGTCCGCCGAGACGATCAAGATCGCCGTCATCCAGACCGACGCGGCCATCAACCCCGGCAACTCCGGCGGCGCGCTCGTCGACGACCAGGGCCGGCTGATCGGCATCAACGTCGCGATCGCGTCGGCGGGCGGCTCGTCGGGCACGGCCGGATCGATCGGCGTCGGGTTCTCGATCCCGTCGGACATCGTGCAGCGCATCACCGACGACCTCATCGCCGACGGAACGGCCACCCACGGGCTGCTCGGCGCGAGCGTGCAGTCCGCGGAGTACGTCGAGGGATCGACCATCACCGGCGCCTACATCGCCGAGGTCGTCGAGGGCGGTGCGGCCGCCGCCGGCGGTCTGCAGGTCGGCGACATCGTCACCGGCTTCAACGGCGCGCCGATCACGGACTCGGTCGATCTGACCGCGCAGGTGCGTGCCGCCGCCGCCGGCAGCGACGCCACCGTCACGTTCGTCCGCGACGGCGAGTCGCTCACGATCGACGTGGTGCTGGGAGACCTCGGCCAGTAGTCGGCACGCTCGGCGGAGGACGCCGTCTCGCGGGATAGGCTCGCGGGATGGCGTCCTTCTCGTTCGGCGCGGGCAATGCGGCCAAGCTGGCCACGCTCCCGCTCTATGCGATCGGACGCCTCATCACGCTGGTGGTCCCGCGCGGCGACGAGTGGGTGTTCGGCAGCGCGGCGGGCATCGGCGACGGTGCGCTGGCGCTGTGGCCCCTCGCCGTCGCGGACGGCCGTCGCTGCGTGTGGCTCATCGGCTCGGCGCGTGAGGCGGCCGACGCGGCCGCGCGCGGCATCCCGACCGTACCGCGTCGATCGCTGCGGGGCTTCTGGCGCACGGCGCGCGCCGCCGTCGTGGTCGTCACCCACGGCTTCGGCGACGTCAACAGGTTCGCGGTGTCGGGTGCATTCGTCGTGCAGCTGTGGCACGGCATCCCGCTCAAGCGCATCGGTCTGGACTCGCCGGTCACCTCGCGGGCGCCCGCCTTCCTCGGCGTCGGCGCGGTCGCCCGCGCGGCATCCCGCCTGGTCCGGATGCTCTATCGCGGCGCCGCGCATCGCATCCGCGTGCTGCCCGCGGCATCCGACCTCGTGCGCGGTCGGCTCGAATCGGCCTTCGCGCTGCCGGACGACCGGGTGCCGGTCACGGGCGAGCCGCGCGTGGACGTGCTCTCGCGCGGTCGGCCCGCCGACCGCCGGTCGATCGCGCGTGCCGGGATCGCGCAGGCGGCGGGATCCTTCGACGCGGGGACGCGCGTCGTCCTGTACGCACCCACGTGGCGCGACGGGGAGCCCGATCCCGCGATCCCGGATGCCGCCGAGTGGGACGCCCTGGTCGGCGTGCTGCGCCGGCACGACGCGGTGCTGCTGGTGCGCTCGCATCCGCTCGGCTCGGGTGCGTACGCACCACCCGTGCCGACCGAGCGCGTCCGCATGCTCGGCAGCGATGCCGTGGCCGACGTCACCCCGCTGCTGAGCGGCGTCGACGTGCTGGTGACCGACTACTCGTCGCTCGTGTTCGACACCGCGCTCGTGCCGGTCCCGGTCGTGTTCCTCGCCCCGGACGTCGCGCGCTACACCCGCACCCGGGGGTTCTACGGAACCTACCGCGAGGTCGCCGGCGACGACGCCGCGGCGACATGGACCGAGGCCGCGGCGCAGCTCGAGCGCACCCTCGGCGACGAGGCCGAGGCATCCCGCCGCCGTGCCCGCGCGCAGGAGCTCAGCGAGCGTGTCCATGCCCACCGCGACGGCGGCAACGCCGCCAGGGTGTACCGTGCGATCCTGGCGGGTCTGCGAACGGATGCCACGAGAAGAGGACGACGATGATCCAGGCCAGTCTCAGCGCCGACCACGGCGGTGAGCTCGTCCTCTCCGGCACGGGCGCGCGCCCGAGGTCGGCCGAGCTGATCGGACCCCGTGCGCGGGTGTCCGCCCGACTGACCGGACGTGGCAAGACGTGGCGCGCGGTGCTGCCGCTGCACGCATCGCGGTGGTCGGGGCCCGATCTGCCGCTGCCCGTCGGCGGCTACGACGTCGAGGTGATCGGAGCGGACGGCGAACCGGTCGAGGTCCACCTCGACCTCGAGCTCGTCCAGCTCGGCCCGATCCGGGCGTCGGCGACCGGATCGTCGGTGACGATCGGGCCGCCGATCGACCCGGCCTACGACTCCGGAGAGGGACAGGCGGCGCTCGAGCGGCGCTACGCCACGCGTCCGGCGGGACTCGAGAACGCGGTGTTCTTCGAGAGCTTCTACGGCCGCAACGCCAGCTGCAACCCGCTGGCGATCGACCGCGAACTCGCGCGGCGGGCGCCCGATGTCGTGCGGTACTGGAGCGTGACCGATCTGTCGGTGCGCGTGCCCGACGGCGCCGTCGCGGTCGTCGACGGCAGTCCGGAGTGGTGGCGGGCGCGGGGCTCGGCCCGGCTGCTGGTCATCAACGACTGGATGCGACGCCGGTTCTCGCGCCGCGCCGACCAGATCGTGCTGCAGACGTGGCACGGGACGCCGCTCAAACGGCTGGCCCTGCACCGACCGGGCTTCGATCCGCGGCGCATGGCCGCCGTCGTCAAGGAGTCGCGACGCTGGAACGTGCTGCTGGCCCAGAACGCGTACGCCGCCCGCATCCTGACCAAGGCGTACGCGTTCCTCACGCGGCCCGTGTGGGTCGAGGGCTACCCGCGCAACGACGTGCTCGTGACCGGTGACGGTACCGCGGTGCGACAGGCGCTCGGCATCGGCGCCGACGAGCGCGTCGTGCTGTACGCGCCGACGTGGCGCGACGACCGCGAGCAGATCGTCGAATTCGTCGATCCCGCCGAGCTCGCCGCGCGGGTCGACGCCGTCGTGCTCGTGCGCGGTCATTCGCGCACGCTCAAGCCGGGGCGCGACGCCGAAGGACCGCGGGTGATCGACGTGACGGGCTACCCCGACACGGCCGAGCTGCTGCTGGCGGCCGACGCGCTGGTCACCGACTACTCGTCGGTCATGTTCGACTTCTCGGTGACCGGCAAGCCGATGTTCTTCCTCGTGCCCGATCTCGAGCACTACCGCGGCGAGCTGCGCGGCTTCTACTTCGACCTCGCCGCGCACGCGCCCGGTCCGCTGGTGCGCGGCATGGACGAGCTGGTCACGGCGCTGACCACGGCGGACCCGGCGGAGCACGCCGAGCGCTACGCGGCGTGGCGGGCCCGCTTCAACCCGCGCGACGACGGGCACGCCGCCGAGCGTGTCGTCACACGCATCCTCGATCAGGGGTTCGTCGACCGCTGACCGCCGCCGTCACGGCAGCGGGGTGTTGCGGTCGCGCAGCCGCGACGTGTCGACGGTGTCGTGGGCACCGCGCACCACGCCGACGACGAAGCCCGATCCCCACGCGAGGTGCATGGTCGGCAGCACGGCGGCCGTCCACAGCCGGTCGCGCCACCCCGTGCCGCCGCCGCGGCCGAGCGCCGTGGCCACCACCAGGACGGCGTACGCGACGATCGGCAGATAGACGACGGATGCCGCGAGCGCCCACCCGCCGGCGAGCACGCCGGTGAGCTGGAGCACCCCGACGACCGCGGCGGCCACGATCGCGAGGACGAGCAGCGGCGGCGCGAAGAACCGCAGCGAGTTGCCGCGGCCGTAGCGCCTGACCAGCTCGCCGCGCCAGCGCCCGGTCGCGAAGAACTGACGCGCCAGGCGCGACCAGCTCTCGCGCGGCCAGTAGGTCACCGAGAGGGCGGGGTCGAACCAGACGCGGTAGCCGGCGCGCCGGATGCGCAGATTCAGCTCCCAGTCCTCGCCGCGGCGGACCGTCTCGTCGAACAGACCGACCTCGTCGAGCACGGCGCGGCGCATCACGCCCAGGTACGCGGACTCGGCCTCGCCCTCGCGCGTGCCGCCGTGGTAGGCGCCGCCGCCGAGGCCCATGGGGGAGTTGTAGGCGCGGGCGACCGCCCGCTGGAACGGCGAGCGGCCGTCGGCGCGCATCACGCCGCCGACGTTCGCCGCGGCCACGCGGTCGAGCGTCTCGAGCGCACGGCGGGTGTACCCGGGTTCGAGTTCGGAGTGGGCGTCCACGCGCACGATCGTGGGGTGCGTGCCCGCGCGGATCGCGGTGTTCAGACCGACGGGGATGTGCGCGGCCGGGTTGCGCACCAGCACGATGCGCTCGTCCGCCTCAGCGAGCTCGGCGGCGAGTTCGTCTGTGCCGTCGGTCGACGGTGCGAGCGCCAGCACGAGTTCGCTCGGCACATCGAGCTCCTGTGCGAGGACGGAATCGACGGCGCGGCGCAGGTAGTCCCGCTCGTTGAGCACCGGCATCACGAAGGTGACCCCCGAACCCGGCGGCACCGGTGGCGCGACTCGGGGACTGCGCTGCTCGTCGTGCACGCGTCGATCATGTCACGACCCTCTCGGTACGCTGGGACGCGTGGGACTGGTCTCGGACGGGCGGAAGGCGGTCGCGCTCCTGCGCAAGGCGCTGGCGAACCGCGCGGCCGTCACCCAGGTGCGCCGCACGCTCGCGGCGCGCGATCCGCACCCGAACGACCACTACCGCGTCGCGGTGTACTTCGCCGACGGCGACGTGAACATGTACCAGATGCGCCAGTGGTACCGACCGCTCGCGGAACTGGCCAAGACGTGGCCCGTGGTCGTGCTCAGCCGGTCCGCGACGGGCGCCCGCGCGCTGCTCGCCGAGGATGCACCGCCCGTCGCCTTCGTGCCGACGGTGCGGGATCTCGAGCGCTTCATCGGCACGCAGGACATCCGCGTCGTCCTCTACGTGAACCAGAACACGCGCAACTTCCAGATGTTCCGGTACGGCCGTCGCTGGCACGTGTTCATCAACCACGGCGAGTCCGACAAGATGTACATGACCACGAACCAGTTCAAGGCGTACGACTACGCGTTCGTCGCGGGCGACGCCGCGCGTGAACGGCTCGCCCGCGTGCTGTGGGACTACGACATCGAGCACCGCACGATCGAGATCGGACGCCCCCAGGCCGATCACTATTCGGGCGACGTGCCCTATCCCGACGACGACCGCACGATCGTGCTCTACGCGCCGACCTGGGAGGGTGACCGTCCTTCGGCGCACTACGGATCCGTGCGCACTCACGGCGAAGCGCTCGTCGCGGCGCTGATCGCGACCGGGCGCCACCGCGTCGTGTATCGGCCGCATCCGCGATCGGGGGTCGTCGACCCCGAGTACGGCGCCGCGAACCGGAGGATCATCAAGGCGCTCGAGGCCGCGAACGTCGCGGATCCCACCGCCGTCCACGTCTTCGACGACGGACCCGACCTCGGGTGGCAGCTCGCCGCCGCCGACGTGGCGATCGTCGACATCTCGGCGATGGTCTACGACCGGCTGGCGGCCGACAAGCCCCTGCTGGTGACGCGTCCGGCCGATCCGGCCGCGGTCGTCGACACGCACGGCTATCTCTCGGCGTGCGAGTGGCTGGATGCCTCGGCCGCGCCGCAGGTCGTCGCCGAGACCGACCGCGTGCAGGGCGACGACGAGGCGCGCGCGAGACTCGAGTCCTGGGTCGCGCACTACTTCGGCGACACCGCGGCCGGTGCGGCGACCGCGCGATTCCACGGCGCCGTGGCGCACCTGATGGCCGAGTGGGAGCGCTGGCACACGGGCGATTCGGACGAGGCCGATCTCGACGCGGAAGAGGCCGAGCTCGACGACGAGATCGAGGCGTGATCAGCCGGTCGCGTCGAGCAGGCGGCTGATCGCCCGCAGCGGGATAGCGACCCACGTGGGGCGGTTGCGCGACTCGTAGATCGCCTCGTAGACCGCCTTGTCGAGCTCCATGGCCGCGAGTACGGGGTCGCGCTGATCCAGCACCGCGCCGGTGCGCGCGCCGTAGCCCGCGACGAAGGCAGCGCGGGCACGCGATGCCCATGCCAGCACTCCGTCGGCCGACCTGTCGGGGTCGTCACGGCGCAGCGACCCGGCGACGTAGTCGAACGAGCGCAGCATCCCGGCGACATCGCGGATCGCGAGGTCGGGTTCGATGCGTTCGCGCATCGGACGCAGCGGCTCGCCTTCGAAGTCGAGCAGCACCCAGCCGCGCTCGGCGTGGTGCAGCACCTGCCCCAGGTGGTAGTCGCCGTGGATGCGCTGGCGGCGCGGCCATGCGGAATCCGCCGCCCGCCGGTAGACCGCTTCGATACCGGCCGCGCGTTCGGCGATCGCCGGCACTTCGGCCAGGGCGATCGTGAGCCGGCGGTGCCACGTCGCGGCCGTCGCCTCGCGGTCGGCGACCGAGTTCTCCCTCGTCGGGAAGAGCTCGGCCAGCAGCAGGTGGACGTCGGCCGTGGCCTCGCCGAGCCGCGCCGCCGGTTCGCTGAAGTCGTCGCCGCGCGCAGCCGCGCGCAGCGCGACACGCCACGCGTCCTCGACGTCCGGCAGGAACTCCTGCACGAACGCGAGCGAGCCCGTCGCCTCGCCGGCCCCGTCGTTCCAGCGTCCCTCGACCCAGCCGTACGACGCGGGGACGTGCGGCGAGCCGGCGCGCGCCAGCGCCGTCGCGAGCTCGATGTCGGGGTTGAGGCCGGGGCTGAGCTGACGGAAGACCTTGCAGATCACCGGCGTGCGGGCAGCGCGGTGGATGATCGAGGTGTTTGACTGCTCGCCGGTGAGGACCGTCGCGGTGCGGTCCTCGTCCTCGAGATCGGCGGCGGGGTGGCCCGTCGCGGTCATCTGCGGGCCGACGGCGGCGCGGTCGCTCGTCGCGAGCGACAGCAGGGCCCGTGCGTACGCGGGGTCGGTGGGACCGTCGATGAACGTGACCCCCGGCTCTGGGCTGCCGATCCACGTCGACTCGGGCGCGTCGACCGTCTCGGTCGGGCGGATCGCGACGGGCACCTGGTAGCGGACGACCGGCAGCGCGGCCTCGTCGGCGACGACGAAGGTGCGGATGCGCGCATTCGCGTCGTCGTCGGCGTCGAGGTCCCACCAGCCCACCAGTCGCAGACTCGGCGGCCGGCCCTTGCCCGCGTACCAGCGCTGGCGGGGCATCCACGCCGCCAGACACGCGAGGGTGCTGTCCATAACGCCTCAGCGTATCGGTGCACGAGGGCGCGTGTTCCGCCACGATCGCCCCATGGATTGCTGACCACGCGAAGCCGGTAGGCGTGCGGCGCGTGATCGCCTTCTTCGACGAGCGGCTCAGCCGGACGTGACGGCGCTCAGAACCGCGTAGCCCACCTGCCGGCCGGTCACGTCGGAGTGCCCCGTTGAGCTCCTGGATGTACTCGAGCCCCTCGAGCACCGCCCACACGATCCCGTCGCCGGTCGCGTCGAACGAGCGCACGGCGGCGTCGGCCTTCGTCGTGATGACGGACCGATGGATCGTGGCCCGCACCTCGAAGTTCGGCCGCACGCGGTTGATGAAGCTGCGCGGAGCCGACTTGGCCTCCTGCCGGCCGCCGACCGGCGACGAGCCCTTGTCGGCATCGAGCCGGACCATCGCCAGGATCTCCTGCGCGGTGAGCGCGCCCATCACATAGCTGCCGGTGCGCCACAGCGAGGCATCCGGTCGCCTCGAGCTGATCCTCACGAGACTCAGCAGCTCGGCGACCGCTTCGTCGATCCCGACGCCGCTGTCGGTGCGCAGCTCGATCACGATCCCGATCGGCTCGCCGTCCGCCGCCGAGGCCATGCGCTCGGCGAGCGGGCGCGTGATCACGCTGTCGGTCACGAGCGACACGGTGTCGGGCATGTCGCGCAGGGGGAAGGCGGGTGGGCCGACGGGCGGGGGAGTGTCGGATGCCTGTTCGTCGCGTTCCTTCTCGCCGCGCGTCCGCGGCTTGGGTGCGTCGGGCACCAGATCGGCGTCGGGTTCGATCGCCGGGAACTCGCGCGGCAGGTCGTAGCGGTCTTCGGATGACGACATGCGCGATGTCCCCTCTGCTCTCCCCGCCGTGACAGTACCGCCGCGCGGGTCGCGTCACCCGAGAGGAGGTGGCGCACCCGGTCGCGTGATACATCGACGCGGATGTGCCGGGGCCGCGGCATCCGGCCGTTTTCGTCTCATCGCGGTGCAGGTTCCGGACGAAGATGGCGAAATCTGCGGCGGTTGCGGCCAGAAGGGCCGGATCCCCGTCCCGGGTCTCAGCCCTCGTCGCCGGCGGGCAGCGCTGCGGGTTCGTCGGACGTCGCGTCGTCGCGGCCGCGCCGCGTCACCGTGCGCGCGGCCGTGCCGATCGCCTGCCCGCCCCGCTGCACGCCGCGCGCGAGGGCGTCGCCCGCACGCTTCGCCGAGCGCACCGCGAGGTGTTCGAGCCTCGCGGCGTCGGGCTTGGGCTCGAGCTCGGCGGGAAGGGCCTCGGGCGGCAGGCCGAAGGCGCGGCGGGAGTTGACGAGCACACGCCGGCCGAGGATGTGGTTTCCCGTGCCGCCGATCGCCGCGCCGATGCCGAACGGCAGGGCCTTGCCGATCCAGCTGGCGCCACCGCGGGCGGCGAACTGGCGGATGAAGGTCGACTTCAGTCGGTCGACGAGGGGGCCCATCGCGGCGCGCGGCAGCGACTTCGTGACCAGTTCGCCCCAGTACCGGTCGCGTCCCGGGCCCTTGCCGACGGCCTGCCCCGCGAGCTGGGTGACCAGATCGACGCCCTCCTTGCCGAGCATGAGCGTGAGCACCAGGGCGCGCGCCCGGTCGGGGTCGCTCACCGGGATGCCGTGCACCTCGGCGACCGACTGCGCGAACAGGGCCGTCGCCTCGAGGAAGCCGACCGTCTCGACGCCGCTGAGTGCGAGGGTGACGCCCGTGCCGATGCCCGGCACCACGGCGGTCGCGCCGACGGCGGCGCCGCCGGTGGTCACGGCGGCGAGGTAGCGGCGTTCGAGCATCCGCACGATGTCGGCGGAGGAGCTGACCGGGTGACGCAGGCGGATGCTGCGCAGATGGGCGAGCACGACGGGTCGCTGGATCGCGAGCACGCGGTCGAGCGCGCGGATGACGAACGGATGCTCGTCCGAGCCCGCAGGCGGCAGCCCGCTCGCCCACGGCGAGCCGTCGGGGAGCGAGTCGATGCGGTACACCTTCTCAGCCACGCCGCGATCCTATGCGTGCGCTCTGGACGACGGCTGAGGGCTTGCGGACGGATGCCGCGGTCGGTATACGCCTCAGACGAAGAGGTTCGCGCGCTCGAGGTCCTCGGCGAAGTCGATCTCGACGGCGTACAGGTCCGAGATGTCGAGCGGACGCATGCGCACGCCGTCCTCGGCGATCGCCAGCTCGAGTCCGCGCTCGAAGTAGTCCTGATCGTCGACGCGCGACAGGTGGCGCACGAATGCGCGCTTGTCGGCCGACGAGATGTAGTTGATGCCGACCGCCTCGCCGATGCCGCCCTCGACGGTCTTCGACAGCTCGCGGATGAAGCCCTGCGCGTCGGTCGTGTACTTGACCTCTTCGTCGCTGACCTTCGCGGTGTTCACGGTCACGAACGACTCGTCGCGCTCGATGTGCGCGATCGCGCGGCCGAGCACCATCGGGTCGAACACGACATCGCCGTTCATCCAGAGCACACCGCCGCGGCGCGACGCCTTGAGCGCGCGCAGCAGGCTCTTCGATGTGTTGGTCTGGTCGTAGCGGTCGTTGTAGACGTAGTCGACGTCGGGGAAGGCCTCGACGACGGTCTCGGCGCGGTATCCGACGACGGTCGTGATGCGCGCGGCGTCGCCGAAGGTGGCGCGCACGTTGTCGTGCTGCTGCTGCATGATGCTGCGGCCGTCGCCCAGACGCGTGAGCGGCTTGGGCAGGCTTCGTCCGAGTCGCGAGCCCATGCCCGCGGCGAGGATGACGATCTGAATGGTCACAGTTGTGCTCCTGGAGTGCGGGGTTTCACCCGACGTTCACCGATTGGACACTCCGTCGTGCTCGGCCATGCTAGCGAAATTCACCTGTGAGCAGGCACAATGCGACGCCCCGTTGCCGATTCGTAATGCTCGGTGTATTGCGACCTGCGGGGAAACGCTCAGGTGCCCGGACGCCGGTGCTTGGTACGTTTGATCGGTGACAGCATCCCTGCCGGCACCCCGTGACGACGATCCGCCCGAGGCGGAGTCCGTCGAGAAGCATGCCCGGGTCGTGCCCTTGAAGCCGGATGCGGGCGCCGCAGCGCGCCTGATCGCCGAGCGTCTGGCCGCCGACCCCGGCCCGCCGCCGCCGCTGCCGCCGGACCTGCGAGAGAAGGGCGAGGAGCTCGTGATCCCGCCGCGCCCGCCGCTGCCCCCGGTGGTTCTGTCCGCCGCGCGGGCCCCCGAAGACGAGGACATCGCCATAGACACGCAGCTGGAAGACGACGTCGAAGACGTCGCGGGCCTCGAGGAGATCCTCGCGCCCGACGCCGACGAGACCCTCGACGACGACACCGTCGCGGACGCGGCGGAAACGGATGCGGCTGAATCCGACGCGGCCGTCGAGGCCGAGCCGGTCGCGGAGCCCGAGCCGATCGCGGAGCCCGAACTCGACGACGCCGAGGCGGAGCTCGCCGATCTCGAGCCCGAGGTGGAGGACGCGCAGCCCGACCCGGCCGAACTCGCCGGTGATGTCGCCGATGTCGAGCCCGAGGTCGCTGACGTCGAACAGGACGTCGCCGACGACACGTCGCTGCCGCTCGTCTTCGTGGGCGACTCGGCGGCCGTCGTCTTCGAAGACGACGTGCCCGAGGTGCTCACGGCCGCCGAGGACGCGGTGGGCGAGACCGCGCTGTCGCTGCGCGGGGTCACCAAGTCGTTCGGCTCGACCCGCGCGGTCGAGGCGATCGACCTGACCGTGCCCGCCGGCACGTTCTACGGCCTGGTGGGCCCCAACGGCGCCGGCAAGACGACGACCCTGTCGATGATCGCGGGACTCCTGCGACCCGACAAGGGTGAGATCCGCGTCGGGGGCGTCGACGC
>JAUHVN010000380.1 GCA_030425055.1 Actinomycetes bacterium
CCGATTCCGATCACGGTGCATGCCGACGACGAGGTCAAGGGGATGCGGCTGTCCGACGAGCTGGAGGGCGCGGCGTACTTCACTGTCGCTGAGTCGCTCGCGAACAGTCTCAAGCATGCCGGAGCCTCGCACGTCGACGTCGAGGTTTCGATCAGTGAGGGAGTGCTGGCTTTGCGCACGAGCGACGACGGAGTGGGATTCGATCCCCTTCAGGCGACCGGGAACGGCCTGTCGAACCTGTCCGCGCGGGTTGCGGCAGTGGGTGGTCGCCTTGACGTGTCGGCGACCGCTGGCGGCGGCGCGACGGTCGCCGTGGAGTTCGCGCTTGCGGGCGGCGAGACGTGAGCGGGCGGCTGCGTGTCGTGCTCGCCGACGACCACTATCTGGTGCGGGAGGGCGTACGCCGCGCACTGGGGACCGATGAGCGCATCGAGGTCATCGCCGCCGTCGGCACGGCGGACGAACTCGAGCTCGTCGTCGAACGCGAGTTGCCGGACGTCGTCATCACTGACATTCGGATGCCCCCGGGTCACGGTACCGAGGGCATCGACGCCGCGCTGCGCATCCGTGCCCGGCATCCGGCAGTGGGCATCGTGGTGCTGTCGCAGTACAACGATCCCGGCTACGCGATGGACCTCTTGCGCGACGGCACGGCCGGCATGGCCTATGTGCTCAAGGAGCGGATCGGCGAGCCTCGAGCCCTGACCGGCGCGGTCGAAGCGGTCGCTGAGCGCGGATCGCGCATCGACCCCGATGTGGTTTCGGCGCTGGTCGCGGCGGGGCGGGCCTCTTCGCCGCTCGCCGAGCTCACCGAGCGTGAGCGCGCGGTGCTCGAACTCATGGCGCAGGGCCTCACGAACGGCGGCATCGCCGAGCAGCTGCACTTGTCGGAGTCGTCCATCGAGAAGTACGCGGGCTCGCTGTTCCTGAAGCTGCGACTGGGGGACGAGCCTCATTTGCATCGTCGGGTCGCGGCGGTGCTCACGTACCTCGACGAGCAGGGTCGGGCCCGCCCGTTGAGCCGACCCGACCCGTAGTCCCGCGAGGCTCAGCCCTCGCGCTCGACGGGCGCCTGCAGCTCGGTGACCCAGTCGGGGCCGGGTTCGTGGCCGTCGGCCTCGAGGTAGACCTCGCGCGTCGGGCCGACGATGCGGTAGCCGTCGGCGACCACGCGCTCCATGAGCGTGCTCCACGAGTCGCCGATGCCTCTCATGTCGCCGCGGTGGATGAGCGTCGCCATCGTCTCGACGGCCGGCAGGGTGACCACGTCGTATCCGTCGCCGGGGACCGGCTCGGGTTCGGCGGTGAACGAGAGGTGCACGGCGAGCTCGGCGGTGTCTTCGAGCGGCTCGTACCAGAAGATGCCGGGCTCGAGCAGCGGCCGGCCGGCGACCGCGAGCGCCCCGTTGAGGCGGTCCATCGCGGGGCCGATGACGGGTCCGACGTTCTCGGGCCCCATGCCCGGCGCGACCGTACGGGTCGCGTAGACGGTGACGGGCTCGACGCTGCGGTAGTCGACGGTGTCGGTCATGATCTCTGTTCCTTCCAGGATCCGGAGACGCCGCTCGAGGCGTGCGAGTCGTGCGGTGTCGTCGGCGACGGATGCCTCGAGTTCGGCGCGACGCTCGGCGAGAGCATCGTGCAGACCTGCGACATCGTCACCGTCGAGCGCCACCGCGATGCGGTCGAGGCCCACCCCGTAGCCGCGCAGCTCGACGATCCGCAGCAGTCGCTGCAGCTGGGCACTCGAGTACCGGCGGTACCCGCTGTGCTCGTCGACGTGTGCGGGGGCGAGCAGCCCGATCGCGTCGTAGTGACGCAGCATCCGAACGCTCACGCGGCCGAAGGCGGCGAACTCTCCGATGGTGTACATGGTGGAGACCACGCTCGACCATGACACAGTGTGAGGGTCAAGCGGAACACGAAACGCGCGCGGCACGAGCGCGCAGGACGGAGAACTCATGACCACGGATGCCGCAGCCCCCGCCCTTCCCGAAGCGATCGCCCGATTCGTCGACGCGATCAACGACGGCGACACCGAGGCGTTCGTCGCGAGCTTCACCGAAGACGGCTTCGTCGACGACTGGGGCCGCAGGCTCGAGGGCCACGACGGCGTGCGCAGCTGGGCCGAGACCGATGCGATCGGCATGGGCGCGCAGATGACGATCCTGTCGGCGGAGGCGACCGGACAGGGCGTGTCGACGCGGTTCTCGTGGCGCAGCCGCCGGTTCAACGGCGAGTCGACCGGCATCTTCACCGTCGAGGGCGATCGGATCTCGAGCTTCACCATCCCGCCGCACTGACGGACTGGACGATGTCGGCAGTCCGTGGTGCGCTGGGGCGATGACGAAACCGGATGCCGCAGGCACGACGAGATTCGCGATCGACGCGCGCACGGCGCTGCGCATCATCCGGGACGAACCCGGGCTCGACCGCAGAGTGGCACTCGTCGGACCGGCGGTGCTGCGTTCGCACGCACTGCAGCTGTTGTACGACGAGGTGCGCGACGGGTCGCTCGAGCGTGCCGAGGGTCGCGACCTGCTCGAAGGCGTCGCGACGCTCAAGGTCAGGCTGCTCGGCGACCGCGTTTCGCGCGCGACCGCGTGGCGGATCGCCTTCGAGCGCGACCTGGTCGACCCCGCGATCGCCGAGTACGTGGCCGTCGCTCAGCTGCAGGCCGACGTGCTCGTCGCTGCCGATCCGGCGGTGATCGCCGCGGCCGAAGGGCTCGTGCCGCTCGCAGACTGGGGTGAGCTGCGGCGGGCCCAGGGTCGGAGCTGACGCCATCCGACCGCAGGCCCGCCGCTCGCTCGCATCGGC
>JAUHVN010000381.1 GCA_030425055.1 Actinomycetes bacterium
ATCGACGAGGATGCGGTCGTTCACCAGGAGAGTGTCCTCCATCGACGCCGAGGGGATGTAGAACGAGCGCACGACGAAGGTCTTGACCAGGAACGAGACGAGCACCGCCACCACGACGATCACGACCACGTCGCGCAGCAGCGTCACCCAGCCGCGCCGGCTCGTGCGCGCCTTCGGCGTGCTCGACGCGCCCCCCTGTGCGTCGGCGGCCGTCTTCTCGGTGGTCATGTCGTCCCCTGGCGGCATCCGGATGGACGGTTCCCGCCCCTCAAGGTTCGCACACTCGCCACCGATCGGTCGCCGTCGCACGCGGACACGACGAAGCCCCCGGACCATCGGGTCCGGGGGCTTCGGGGAGGTCGGGAGCTCAGCTCTCGCGCTTCTCCTTGATCTTGGCCTTCTTGCCGCGCAGCGAACGCAGGTAGTACAGCTTCGCGCGACGCACGTCACCGCGGGTGACGACCTCGATGTGGTCGATCACGGGGCTGTGCACGGGGAACGTGCGCTCCACGCCCACCTGGAAGCTGATCTTGCGGACCGTGAAGGTCTCGCGCACACCGTCGCCGGAGCGGCCGATGACGACACCCTGGAAGACCTGGATACGGGAGCGGTTGCCCTCGGTGATGTTGACGTGCACCTTGACGGTGTCGCCAGGGGCGAACTCGGGGATGTCGGAGCGGAGCGAAGTCGCGTCGACGGCGTCGAGGATCTGCATGATCGTCTCTCTCTGCGCCAGCCTCAGGTCTGGTGCGCACGGGATGGAAGGAAGGAAGTTGAGTGCGTGCCCCGGGCCTTCCGGCACGAACGGCCATCGGCGACTCCCCTGAGGCAGAACCTGTCAGGGCACAAACATCCATTCTGCCATGGATCGAGCACCCGACCAAAACCCGGTCAGCGCGCGGGGGGAGCCTGCTTCTCGGTGACGACGAACACGTCCGGGTCACCGGACACGGTGTCGGGGCGCGTCGGCGGGATGTAGGCGACGCCCTCGGTGGTGCGCAGCACCATGCGGGTCGGCTTCGCCTCACGCCAGAGCTGCCACAGCTCGAGCCAGAACGTGGCGACGCCGACGACGATCGCGAGGACCATGACGGGGGCCCACCAGGCTTCGACGAAGAAGCCGAGGGAGATCAGCAGAGCATGCCAGACGGTGAAGGCGAGGACATCCCACCATGACACCGCCCGCTGCGCGCGGGTCGTGCCCCGCGCCCGCACCAGGAGCGTGAGGATGAGCTGCCAGATGAACACGCCGGGGATCGCCAGCAGGATCACCCAGAGGAAGGCCCATCCTCCCCCGTTGAACACGCCCCACCCGACCAGCATCCACAGCGGCAGGACGAAGGCCGAGGGGATCAGCCATCCGAAGAACGCGCGTCGCAGCCACATGCCCCCGATGCTACGCCCCGCGGGCGTGCGGTGGGACGGCCGGTCGCCCATGCGGAGAAAGCTCTCAGCCGAAGGGCCGTGCGTCGGCCAGAATGGGGAGGTCGAGAGGAACCGAATGATCGAACTGCGCACACCCGCCGAGATCGAGGCGATGCGCCCCGCCGGACGCTTCGTGGCCGAGACCCTGGCGACCCTGCGCGATGAGACCGCGGTGGGTACGAACCTGCTCGCGATCGACCGGCGCGCGCACGACCTCATCCGCCGCGCCGGCGCCGAGTCCTGCTACATCGACTACCACCCGTCGTTCGGCGCCCGGCCCTTCGGAAAGGTGATCTGCACTTCCGTCAACGACGCCGTGCTCCACGGGCTGCCCTTCGACTACGCGCTCCGCGACGGCGACCTCGTGTCCCTCGACTTCGCCGTCGCCGTCGACGGGTGGGTCGCCGACTCGGCGATCTCGTTCGTGGTCGGAACGCCGCGCGACGAGGACCTCGCCCTCATCGACACGACGCAGCGCGCCCTCGACGCGGCCATCGCAGCCGCCGTCGTGGGCAACCGGATCGGCGACATCTCGCACACGATCGCCGGGATCGCCCACGCCGACGGCTACGAGATCAACACCGACTTCGGCGGTCACGGCGTCGGACGCGTGATGCACGGCGATCCGCACGTGCCCAACGACGGCAAGGCCGGCCGGGGATACCCGCTGCGCGCGGGACTCGTGCTCGCCCTCGAGCCGTGGTTCCTGCAGACGACCGACGAGCTCGTCACCGACCCCGACGGCTGGACGCTGCGCAGCGCCGACGGTTCACGCGGCGCCCACTCCGAGCACACGATCGCGATCACCGACGACGGCCCGATCGTCCTGACCGACCGGTCGTTCCTCGGCGTCGACTGATCAGGAGCCGTCCGCGGCACCCACGGTGTGGACGCGGACGTTGTTCGTCGAACCTGCGACCCCGGGCGGGGCACCCGCCGTCACCACGACCTTGTCGCCCGGCTCGGCCAGTCCCTGGCCGAGCAGAACGTCGTCGACGATGCCGATCAGCTCGTCGGTGTCGCGACCACGCGGCACGAGGTACGTCTGGATCCCCCAGGTGACGGCCATCTTGCGGCGCGTCTCGGGCAGGTCGCTGAACGCGATGATCGGAACCGGCAGGCGCAGGCGGGACATCCGTCGCGACGAATCCCCCGACTGGCTGAAGACGCACACGTACTTCGCGTCGACGAACTCGGCGATCGCCGCGGCGGCGAGCGTCATGACCCCGCCCTGTGTGCGGGGCTTGCTGCCGAGTGGAGGAATGCGGTCCAGACCGTTCTCCTCGGTCGACGTCACGATGCGCTCCATCGTCTCGACCACGTTGACCGGGTCGACGCCGACGCTGGTCTCGCCGCTGAGCATCACGGCATCCGCACCGTCGAGGACGGC
>JAUHVN010000382.1 GCA_030425055.1 Actinomycetes bacterium
GCCGGCTTCTGGCGGCGGCGCATGGCGCACGAGGCGCGAAAACACGTGTGGGACCTGCGCTCGGCCGCGACCCCGCGGCCCCCGCTTCCCGACGAGGGCGGACCCGCGATGCAGGCCGATGCCGTCGACGAGCTGTTCGGCGTCTTCCTCGCCCGCACGCTGCGCGCCGGCATGATCGCGCCGCTTCCCGCAGCGCTGGCGCTCGAGGCGACCGACTCGGGCGACGCGTGGCTGATCTCGCCGCACTGGGAGGTCTCACGCGGGCACGGCGACGCGGCGACGACCGTGCGCGGCGCCCTCGGCGACATCGTGCTGTTCGTCTGGGAGCGGATGCCTCTCGCCGAGGCATCCGGCCGGCTCGAGGTCGTCGGCGACCCGGCCGTCGCCGAGACCTTCCTGAGCTCGCACGTCCATCCATGATCCCGATCCCGAACGCTGGTGCGCAATGCAAGCGCTTGCACTAGGCTGACCTGATGCCATACCCCACCCCCGCCTCGCCCCTCAGCCCGACCCGACCCGGGGCCGAGTGGTGGCGCACCGCCGTCATCTACCAGATCTACCCCCGCTCGTTCGCCGACGCCTCGGGCGACGGCATCGGCGACCTGCCGGGCATCACCTCGCGCCTCGGCTCGCTCGTCGACCTCGGCGTCGACGCGATCTGGCTGAGCCCGTTCCAGCGCTCGCCGCAGAAGGACGCCGGCTACGACGTCGCCGACTACTGCGACGTCGATCCGCTGTTCGGCACCCTCGACGACTTCGACGACATGCTCGCGAAGGCCCATGCGGGCGGCATCCGCGTGATCATCGACCTCGTGCCGAACCACTCATCCGACCAGCACGTGTGGTTCCAGGAGGCCCTCGCCTCCGTGCCCGGCAGCGCTGCGCGCGCCCGGTACGTCTTCCGCGACGGCAAGGGCCCTGACGGCGCCGAGCCGCCGAACAACTGGGAGTCGGTCTTCGGCGGCCCCGCCTGGACGCGCACGACCGACGCCGACGGCGAACCGGGGCAGTGGTACCTGCACCTGTTCGACTCGTCGCAGCCCGACTTCGACTGGTCGAACCCGGTCGTGCACGAGGAGTTCATCCGCATCCTGCGGTTCTGGCTCGACCGCGGTGTCGACGGCTTCCGCGTCGATGTGGCCCACGGGCTCGTGAAGGCCGACGGCCTGCCCGACTACCACCCGCCGGCCGACGCCGACTCGATGGGCGGCGAAGAGGAGAACGTCCCCTACTGGGGTCAGCCCGGCGTGCACGACATCTACCGCGAGTGGAACCGCGTGCTCGCCGAGTACGACGGCGACCGCGCGCTCGTCGCCGAGGCCTGGCGCCCGACCGAGGACGAGACCGCGCTGTGGGTGCGCTCCGACGAGATGCAGCAGGCGTTCAACTTCCCGTATCTGCTCACCGAGTGGGATGCCGCAGAGCTGCGCGAGGTCATCTCCGAGTCGCTGCGCGCGTTCGGCGCCGTCGGCGCGCCCAGCACGTGGGTGCTCTCGAACCACGACGTCATCCGCCACGCGACCCGCTACGCGCTCACCGCTCCCCTGCCGCAGGGTCACGGGATCGGCCCTAAGTCGCCCGGACAGCCGATCCCGGCACTGGGTCTGCGCCGCGCCCGCGCCGCCACGACGCTCATGCTGGCCCTGCCCGGCTCGGCGTACGTGTACCAGGGCGAGGAGCTCGGCCTGCCCGAGGTCGTCGAGCTCGACGACGACGTGCGGCAGGATCCGACCTGGTTCCGCACCGGCGGCGAGCGCTACGGCCGCGACGGATGCCGCGTGCCGATCCCGTGGAGCTCCGACGCCCCCGGTTACGGATTCAGCCCGACGGGCGAGTCGTGGCTGCCGCAGCCGGCCGTGTGGGGCGACCTCGCCCGCGACGCGCAGGAGGGCGACCCGGCATCCACCCTGTCGCTCTACCGCACACTGCTCGCGACGCGCCGCGCGCACGGCCTCGGTGCCGGTGAGCTGGAGTGGCTCGACGCCGGCGACGACACCGTCGCGTTCCGCAACGGCGATGTCATCGTGGTCGCGAACACCGGCGACGCGCCGGTGCGGCTTCCCGCCGGCGAGGTGCTCGTGAGCAGTGCCGATATCCTCGACGGCATGCTGCCCGCCGACTCCGCCTGCTGGATCGCGGCCTAGGGGTCGCCATGGCCGGCATCGACGACGTCGCCGAGCGCGCGGGAGTCTCCACCGCGACGGTCTCGCGCGCGCTCAGCGGCCGCGGGCCGGTCGCCGAGGCGACGCGCGCCCGGGTCGAAGAGGCCGCACGCAGCCTCGGCTACGTCGTGTCGTCCACCGCGTCGGGGCTCGCGTCGGGCCGCACGCGCAACATCGGCGTGCTGCTGCCCTACCTCGACCGCTGGTTCTTCTCGACCGTGCTCGGCGGCATCGCCGACACGCTGCTCGACGACGGCTACGACATCGCGCTGTACAACCTCACCGACGACCGCCGCCATCGGGCCGAGATCTTCGAGACGTCGCTGCGGCGTGGGCGGGTCGACGGCGTGATCGCGATCTCGATCGAGCTCGACGCCGACGAGCGCCGTCGCCTGAGCGAACTGAACCGCCCGGTCGTGGCGATCGGGGGCCCCACCCCCGGCGTCGCGACGCTGTCGGTCGACGACGTCGCCGTCGGACGCCTCGCGACCGAGCACCTGCTCGCGCTCGGCCACACCCGCATCGCCCACCTCGGCGCCGACACCCGGTTCGACAGCGACTTCCACGTGCCCGCCCAGCGCCGCGCCGGGTTCGACGCCGCGCTCGAGGCCGCCGGCATCCCGGCCGCCTCGGCACCGTTC
>JAUHVN010000383.1 GCA_030425055.1 Actinomycetes bacterium
TCGGCCTCGGGCACGGTCTTGATGACCTGCCCCTTCACGAAGATCTGACCCTTGCCGTTGCCGCTGGCGACGCCGAGGTCGGCCTCGCGCGCCTCGCCGGGTCCGTTCACGACGCACCCCATCACCGCCACGCGCAGCGGCACCGTCATGTCCTTCAGCCCCTCGGTCACGCTGTCCGCCAACGTGTAGACGTCGACCTGCGCACGTCCGCACGAGGGACACGACACGATCTCGAGCGTGCGCTCGCGAAGGTTGAGCGATTGGAGGATCTGGTGGCCGACCTTGACCTCTTCGGCGGGCGGTGCCGACAGCGAGACCCGGATCGTGTCGCCGATGCCCTCGGCGAGCAGGATGCCGAACGCCGTCGCGCTCTTGATCGTGCCCTGGAACGCCGGCCCGGCCTCGGTGACGCCGAGGTGCAGCGGCCAGTCGCCGCGCTCGGCGAGCTGCCGATACGCCTTGACCATCACGATCGGGTCGTTGTGCTTGACCGAGATCTTGAAGTCGTGGAAGTCGTGCTCTTCGAAGAGGGATGCCTCCCACACCGCACTCTCGACGAGCGCCTCGGGCGTCGCCTTGCCGTACTTCTCGAGCAGCCGCTTGTCGAGCGAACCGGCGTTCACACCGATGCGCAACGACACGCCGGCAGCCTGCGCGGCCGCGGCGATCTCGCCGACCTTGTCGTCGAACTGGCGGATGTTGCCGGGGTTCACGCGCACCGCGGCGCACCCGGCGTCGATCGCCTGGAAGACGTACTTCGGCTGGAAGTGGATGTCGGCGATGACGGGGATCTGGCTCTTCTTCGCGATGATGTGCAGCACATCGGCGTCGTCCTGAGACGGCACCGCGACACGCACGATCTCGCATCCGGATGCCGTCAGCTCGGCGATCTGCTGCAGGGTCGCGTTGATGTTGGTCGTCGGCGTCGTGGTCATCGACTGGACGCTGACGGGAGCGTCACCGCCGACCAGCACCTTGCCGACCTTGATCTGGCGGCTCTTGCGGCGCGGGGCGAGGACTTCCGGTACGCGGGGCATCCCGATGTTGACTGCAGGCACGTCCCCAGCCTACGCCGCGCCGGTCGGGCGAGGCTGAGTGTCGTCGGCCGCCGCGGCCGTGCGCTCCAGCGCACGGATCAGCGATCGCGCGTCGTACGGTCCGACGTGCCGCACGCCGTTCACGAAGAACGTCGGCACCGATGTGATGTCCATCGCCTCGGCGTCGAGCATGTCGTCGCGCACCCTGCCGGTGACCTTCGCCGAGCCCAGGTCGTGCTCGAAGCGGTCGACGTCGAGGCCGAGGTCGCGCGCACGCCGGATGATGTCGGAGGGCAGCTGGTGCTCCTGGTCCGCGAACAGGCTGCGCGTGAACTCGGTGTACTTCCCCTGCATGCCGGCAGCCTCCGCCGCCTCGGCCGCCGCGAGGGCGTTCGGGTGATAGCGCTCGAGCGGCGCGTGGCGCCACACGTACCGCAGCCGGTCGCCCAGCTGCTCGCGCACCTGCTCGATCGATCCGGATGCCTTGAGGCAGAACTCGCACTGGTAGTCGCCGTACTCGACGATCTCGAGCGGGGCATCCGCTCGACCGTAGACGTGATCGCGGTCGGGATCGACCGGACGCACGAGCGTGCGCCCGCCGTCGTCGTCGGGGCGCCGTGCATCGGAGACGCGGAAGATGAGCGTCGCGAGCAGGAAGGCGATGACGGATGCCGCCAGCACCCCGACGCGCGCTTCGTTCTGCACCTCGGGGTCGTCGATCGCGAGCTGCACGATGAACAGCGAGATCGTGAAGCCGATGCCGCACAGCGCCGCGCCGCCCGCGATGCGGTCGAGCGTCAGGCCGGGCCCGAACTCGCCGAGCTTGAACACCCTGACCAGCAGCGACGAGCCGAACACCCCGATGAACTTGCCCGCCACGAGTCCGGCGACGATCGCCCACATCACCGGCGAACGGAGGGCATCGGCAAGGATCTCGCCGCTGATCTGCACCCCGGCGTTCGCGAGCGCGAACACGGGCAGGATGACGTACGCGACATACGGCGAGTACGCCGACTGAAGTCGCTCGTTGATCGAGATCGATTCGCGCAGGCTGTTCGCGGCCGCCCTCGCATACTCGCTGTTCGGCGACTGGCGGAAGGTGCGCGCCAGCTCGAGCGCCTGCTCGACATCGCGCCGGTTGGGCCGGTAGACGGGCACGAGGAGCGCGATCGCCACGCCGGCGAGGGTCGGGTGCACGCCCGACGCGAGGAACGCCAGCCACACGATGACGGCGAGCGTCGCGTAGATCGGCCCCCGCCCCTTCGGCACGTAGCGGGTGAAGTACACGCCGACGAGCCCGACCGCCGCGATGAGCAGCGGCATCGGCGTGAAGTCGTCGGTGTAGAACAGCGCGATGATGCTGAGCGCCCCGATGTCGTCGACGACCGCGAGCGTCAGCAGGAAGATGCGCAGGCGCCCCGACGCCTTCGGTCCGATCAGCGCGAGCGCACCGACGATGAACGCGGTGTCGGTCGAGATCACGACGCCCCACGCGTGCTCGAACCCGGTGCCGTTCGCGATGAGCAGGTAGATGATCGCCGGCACGGCCAGACCCGCGATCGCCGCGACCACCGGCACGACCGCTCGCGACCAGCTCGTCAGCTCGCCGATGGCGAACTCGCGACGCACCTCGAGGCCGACCGTGAAGAAGAAGATCGCCATCAGCGCGTCGTTGACCAGCGCGTGCAGCGTGAAGTCGAGGTGGATGTCACCGAACGCGATGCTCAGGTGCGTCTCCCAGAACGCCTCGTACGACGCCGCCGAG
>JAUHVN010000384.1 GCA_030425055.1 Actinomycetes bacterium
CGCGGCCTGCCCGGCTCCGGCGCCGGCCTCGTTCCCGGTCTCGCCGTCGGCGACACCTCTGCCGTCGATCCCCAGCTCGATGCGGCGATGAAAGCCTCGTCGCTGTCGCATCTCACCGCAGTGTCGGGCGCCAACTGCGCCCTCGTCGTCGGTCTCGTCTTCGCGGCGGCGGGTGCCCTGGGGGCCCGGCGCTGGGTGCGTGTCGCGTGCGCAGCCGTGGCACTGGGAGGCTTCGTCGTCCTCGTGACACCCGAGCCCAGCGTCGTGCGCGCAGCGACGATGTCGGCGGTCGCGATGGTGACGGTGCTGCTGGGTCGACCCGGTGCCGGGCTCGCGCTCCTCTGCCTCGCGACAGCGGGAGTCATCGTCGCGGATCCGTGGCTCGCATCATCGATCGGCTTCGCGCTCTCGGTCGCTGCGACGGCCGCTCTGCTCGTGCTGTCCCGTCCGCTCGCCGCCGGCCTCGCGCGCGGGATGCCGCGGGCTCTCGCGCTCGCGCTCGCCGTGCCGCTGGCTGCGCAGCTGGCGTGCGGGCCGCTGATCGTGCTCATCGAGCCGACGGTCGCGCTCTACGGCGTCGTCGCCAACACCCTCGCTGCTCCTGCGGCGCCCGCGGCGACCGTCCTGGGCCTGGCCGCATGCCTCGCCGCGCCGCTGCCTCTGCTGCAGGACGGCCTGGTCGTCCTCGCCTGGCTCCCTGCATTGTGGATCGCCCAGACGGCGCTCGTGGCGGCCGACCTGCCTGGTGCGTCGCTCCCGTGGCTCGCGGACGGCCCGGGCGTCCTGGTCCTCGCGGCGCTCGGCGCCGCGATCGTCGTGCTCGTGATCGCACCCCGTGGGCGGAAGCGGCTGCGCGCGATCGCAGCGGCCTTCTCGGCGATCACGGTCGGAGTCACGGTCGGCGCAAGCCTGCTCGGGGGCCCGGCAGCCGCATGGACGGTCCCGCCGGACTGGGCGATCCTCGCCTGCGATGTGGGCCAGGGCGACGCGATCCTCGTGCGCTCTGCTGCGCACGTGGCCCTCGTGGACACCGGGGACGATCCCGCGCGGCTCGAGGCCTGTCTCGTGCGGGCCGGCGTCGAACGCATCGATCTGCTCGTGCTCACCCACTTCGACGCGGACCACGCGGGAGCCGTCGAGGTCGTCCAGGGCCGCGTGGGAACCGTGCTGCACGGTCCGGGCGGCGACGCCGTCGTCGACTCGGTCGTCGCGCACGGAGCGCACGCCACGCACGCGGATGCGGGGATGTCGGGCGCACTCGGCGCGGCGACCTGGCGCGTGCTGTGGCCGGGGCGGGGGTCGGCGGGGTTCGCGCCGGGCAACGACTCCAGCGTCGTCGTCGAGTTCACCGGCGGCGGCATTCCGTCGATCGTGCTGCTCGGCGATCTGTCGGCGAGCGCGCAGCGTGCGATGCGCGCCGGCTCGGCGTCGACGAGGGGATACGACGTGGTGAAGGTGGCCCACCACGGTAGCGCCGATCAGGATGCGACGCTGTACGACGAGCTCGGAGCGGCGATCGGTCTGATCAGCGTCGGCGCAGGGAACACGTACGGTCATCCGCGCGACGAGCTGATCTCGCTGCTCGACGAGGTGGGTACCGAGGTCACGCGGACGGATGTCAACGGGTCGATCGCGCTGTGGTCGACCGCCGACGGCGTCGTCGTGTGGCGTGAGCGCGTCGGTGACCGCGGGTAGTCTGGCCCGATGGCACCCAGCGCACGTCGCGGCTCATCGCCCCGTTCGCGCACCGCCATTCCGCAGCTGTCGTGGCGCGACCCCCAGCCTGCTCCCATCGTGCTCGTGTCGGGGCCCGAGGAAGTGTGTGCAGAGCGCGCGATCGCCGGCGTGCGCGACTACCTGCGTGCCGAGGACGCGAGCCTCGAGGTCTCGGACCTGCGCGCCGACGACTACGAGTCCGGAGCGCTTCTCGCGAAGACGTCGCCGTCGCTGTTCGGCGAACCCCGACTGGTGCGCGTGAGGGGGGTCGAGAAGTGCTCCGACGCCTTCCTCTCCGAAGCGCTCGCCTACCTCGAGGCGCCCCAGGACTCCGCCACGGTCCTGCTCCGCCACACCGGCGCGTCCGTGCGCGGCAAGAAGCTGCTCGATGCGATCCGCGCCGGAAAGGGAGGCGGCGTAGAGATCGCGTGCCCTGCCGTCAAGCGCGAGTCCGATCGATACGACTTCGCCGCGGGCGAGTTCTCGACCGCCCGGCGCCGGATCGCACCGGGTGCGCTGAGGGCGCTCGTGTCGGCGTTCGCCGATGATCTCACCGAGCTCGCAGCCGCCTGCCAGCAGCTCATCGCCGACGAGCCGGGCGACATCACCGAGCAGGTGGTCGCACGCTACTACGGCGGCCGTTTCGAGGCATCCGCGTTCACCGTCGCCGACACCGCGATCGCGGGTCGCTACGGCGAGTCGCTCATCGCGTTGCGCCATGCCCTGGCATCGGGCGCCGATCCGGTCCCGCTCGTCGCCGCGGTGGCGTCGAAGCTGCGCACGATGGCCCGCGTCGCCGGCAGCCGCGAGCCCGCTCCGGCGCTGGCCGCTCGGCTCGGCCTCAAGGACTGGCAGGTCGACCGCGCGCGCCGTGATCTCGCGGGCTGGAACGAAGCATCCCTGGGCACCGCCATCCAGGCCGCGGCGCGCGCCGACGAAGAGGTGAAGGGCGGATCCCGCGACCCCGTGTTCGCGCTGGAGCGGCTCGTGACCGTCGTCGCGACGCGGGCCCCCTACGGGTCCTGAGGCCCGGAACGACGAAGGCCCGCCCCCAGAGGGACGGGCCTTCTCG
>JAUHVN010000385.1 GCA_030425055.1 Actinomycetes bacterium
CTATGCGCGCATCCTGAGCGAACAGGCTCCCGACGCGACGATCGCGATGTTCGAGGTGGGCCCGACGGTCTCGGACCCGCCCGGCGCGCACGTCAAGAACATCGCCGACCCCGACGCGCGTGCGGCGGCGCAACACGCGTCGGAGGGACCCGATGCGGGCGGCGACACATTCAGCTCGCCCGGCGTGCTCAAGACCGGTGAGCGGCGGGGTCGGGCGGGCACGTACCTGCTGCCCGACGGCTTCGCGTTCGACGGCGAGGACGGCCTGCCCGTCGCGGCGATGTCGAGCAACGTCGGCGGAATGGCGGCGCACTGGACAGGTGCGTGCCCCCGCCCGGGCGGCAGCGAGCGCTTCGCGGCGCTCGACGATCTCGACGAGCTGCTCGACGAAGCCGACCGGCTGCTGGGCGTCACGACCGACGCATTCGACGGCGCCCCGTTCACCGCGCTCGTGCGCGGGCGTCTCGCCGCGGCGGTCGACGACGGTCGGGCACCGGAAGCGCGCGTGCAGCGGATGCCGCTCGCCGTGCACCGCCGCGACGACGGCCGACTGGTGTGGTCGGGCTCCGACGTCGTGATGGGAGACGCGACGAGGTCCAACCCCCGGTTCAGCCTGTTCGACGAGTCGCTCGTGCAGCGGGTGCTGCTCGAGGGCGGGCGCGCGGCCGGCGTCGAGGTGCGCGATCTGCGAACGGGCGATGTCCACGAGGTCGCGGCGCGGTACGTCGTCGTCGCGGCGGACGCGTTGCGGACCCCGCAGGTGCTGTGGGCGTCGGGCGTCCGACCCGATGCGCTCGGCCGCTACCTCAACGACCAGCATCAGGTGGTGTTCGCGTCGCGGATCGCCGACGCCGAGATCGGTGCCGAGTCGGGGGCGGATGCGACCACGGGCGTGAGCGAGCAGAGCGGTGTGAGCTGGGTTCCCTACACCGACGAGATGCCCTTCCACGGCCAGATCATGCAGCTGGACGCATCACCGGTGAAGCTCGCCGAGGATGACCCGGTGGTGCCGGGCTCGATCGTGGGACTCGGCCTCTTCTGCGCGAAGGATCTGCAGCGCGACGACCGCGTCGTCTTCGACGACGACGTGCGCGACGGCTACGGGATGCCGGCGATCCGCATCCACTACCGGCTGACCGGACGCGATCACGACGTGCTCGATCGGGCGAAGGCAGAGATCGTGCGCCTGGGCAAGGTCGTGGGCGAACCCCTCGACGAGCGCCCGTTCGTCATGCCCTTCGGGGCGTCGCTCCACTACCAGGGCACGACCCGCATGGGGGCGGTCGACGACGCTGAGAGCGTGTGCGACCTCGACAGCGAGGTGTGGGCGGCTCCCGGGCTGTTCGTGGCCGGCAACGGCGTGATCCCCACGTCGACCGCGTGCAATCCGACCCTCACGTCGGTGGCCCTCGCGGTCAGAGGGGCGCGACGGATCGCTCGCGATCTTGCTTTAGTCTGAATCAGACATTAGAGTGTAGAAACAAGGACAAAGTAGTCAGGAGGTTGGGATGATTCCCGATCGCATCATCGAGCAGGGCACGCTCGTCACCGACGGCCCCCGCGCCAGCGTCGAGGTCCGCATCCCCTGGTACCGCGCGCTTCCCGGCTCGTGCATCGCCGGCGCCGGTCTCACGATCGACGGCGTCGCGGCGCCCGCCGAGTCGCTGCGCTGGCGCATGAACGACGTCGAGTTCACGTTCGACGAGCTGCGCACCCGCACCGACCAGTGGTGGTTCCCGACCGATTCGGCCGTGCTGTCGGGCGACATCGCGGTGGCCGGCGACGGCGACCATGAGGTGACGGTCGACCTCACCCTGTACATCCCGTACATCATCATCTCCGACAGCGAGACGCTCCACATCGAGGAGCACGACACCAAGACCATGACGGCGAAGAAGGCGGTGGCGGCATGAGTGACCTCGGCACGCCGATCCAGGGCGTCACGCTCTACAGCTTCACGCGGGCGTTCCACGGCCGCGAATACGACCTCGAGGGCCTTATCCGCAAGGTGGCGGCCGAGGGCTACGGTCCCGGCCTCGAGATCATCGGCTTCTCGAGCTTCCGTGGGTTCCCCGAGATCGACGACCGGTTCGCGGGTGAATTCCGCGACCTGGTCGCCGAGACCGGGCTGGTGACGACCTCGCTCGCGGTGAACGCCGACATCGGCATCCATCGCGATCGCCTGCTCGACCAGGACGAGCTCATCGCCTACATGACGCGCCAGATCGAGGCGGCGGCGAAGCTCGGATTCCCGATCGCGCGCGTGCAGATCTCGATCACGCCCGACTCGATGGAGCAGCTCGCGCCGATCGCCGAGAAGCACGGCGTCACCCTCGCCCTCGAGGTGCACGCCGACCAGTACGCGTCGCACCCGCGCATCCAGGCGCTGCGCGACCGCTACGAGAAGGTCGGCTCGCCCTACCTCGGCTTCACGATGGACTGGGGCGCGACCGTCTCGGGCTTCGCGCCGTCGCTGCTGGAGGCCTACCGCCGTCGCGGGGCATCCGAAGAGCTGCTCGCACAGGTCGTCGACCTCTGGAACACGTACTACGAGCAGGGACCGCCCGCCGACCAGGCCGAGCACGGCCAGCGCTTCGGCTCGTTCATCGGCCTGGCCGCACGGAATGGGCGCCCCGACCTCGGCATCGACTTCGGCATCAACGGCACAGGCCTGTTCGGTCCTGCCCGGGTCGACGACTGGCTCGAGATCATGCCGTGGATCCGCCACGTGCACGGCAAGTTCTTCGGCATCGACGAGAACGGCGAAGAGCC
>JAUHVN010000386.1 GCA_030425055.1 Actinomycetes bacterium
CGAGCGAACCCGGGTACGGGGCGATGCCCTCGGCGCGCAGGACACGCGAGAAGACCTCGTTCTTGCGATTGCCGATGCCGCACACGGTGTCCTGCGACGGGTCGTCGCCGGGATCTCCCCACGGCACCTCGACGTCACGGCTGTGGAGCAGGCTCGCGACTCCGTCGTACCGCTTCTTGCCGTCGAGATAGTCGAAGTAGTCGCGCTCGGTGTAGGCCGGCGTGATGTCCCACGCCGCGAACAGCTCCTCGAACATGGTCTGCCACGCATGCATGTGCACTTCGGCGGTCGGCGTGAGCACGCCGTCGAGATCGAAGAGGACGGCGTCGTAGGTGGTCAGATCGGGCAGAGCCTTCGCGGCCACGGGTACCTCCCGGCGGGTTGCGTTCGGACGAGGACCGGCGCCCCATCGTGCCGTGAAGCCAGCGTAGTGGCTACGAGCGAGCGACCTGCAGGCTCTGCCGGGCGATCTCGACCTCTTCGTCGGTGGGCACGACGAGGACGGTCACGGCCGAGGCATCCGTCGAGATGATCCGGATGCCGCGCGCCGAGGCCTCGTTGCGCTCGGCATCGACCTCGACGCCGGCGAAGCCGAGCGTCGCGAGGGCCTCGGCACGCACGCGGGGCGCGTTCTCGCCCACGCCGGCCGTGAACGAGATGACGTCGGCGCCGCCGAGCTGGGCGAGGTACGCCCCCGCGTACGCGCGCAGCCGGTGTACGTAGACCTCGAAGGCGAGCAGGGCACGCTCCTCGCCCCGCTCGATGGCTGCGCGGATGTCGCGCAGGTCGTTCGAGCCGGCGAGTCCCAGCAGGCCGCTGCGCTTGTTGAGCAGGTCGTCGAGGTCGTCCGTCGACATTCCCGCGCGGCGCGACAGCTGCAGCAGCACGGCCGGGTCGAGGTCGCCCGAGCGCGTGCCCATCACGAGCCCCTCCAGCGGAGTGAGCCCCATCGACGTGTCGATCGACCTGCCGCCGGCGATCGCGGTGACGGAGGCCCCGTTGCCGAGGTGGAAGACGATCTGGCGCAGCGACGCGAGATCGCGGCCCAGGAACGCGGCGGCCGCCTCGCTCACGTACTTGTGACTCGTGCCGTGGAAGCCGTAGCGCCGGATGCGGTGCGCCGCCGCGAGCTCGGCGTCGATGGCGTACGTGTACGCCGCGGGCTCGAGAGTCTGGTGGAACGCGGTGTCGAAGACGGCGACGTGCGGCACGTCGGGGAAGGCCTTGCGCGCCGCGCGGATGCCGGCGAGGTTCGCCGGATTGTGCAGCGGCGCCAGCACCGACAGCTCGTCGATGTTGATCTCGACGAGCGGGGTGATGAGCGTCGGTTCGAAGAACCGCGCGCCGCCGTGCACGACGCGGTGCCCGACGGCGACGGGCCGCGCGGCGTCGAGCGACGGGCCGTGCGCGGCGAACGCCTCGAGCATGACCGCGAAGCCGGCGGTGTGGTCGGGGATCGGCAGTTCGCGCTCGGACGTCGCGTCGGTGAACGTGGCCATCGGTACACCCGGCTCCGCCGGCGCGGCGAAGACCGTGTGGCTGGAGCGGCCGACCGGCTCGCCGATGCGCTCGACGAGCCCCGAGGCGAGCACGTGCTCGGCGTCCATGTCGATCAGCTGGTACTTGAACGACGACGACCCGCTGTTGACCACCAGGACCGGCGTCATCGCTTCGTCTCGCTTCGCTCGCTCAACGACCGTCTCCCTGCGCCTGGATCGCGGTGATCGCGATCGTGTTGACGATGTCGTCGACCAGCGCGCCGCGCGACAGGTCGTTGATCGGCTTGTTGAGGCCCTGCAGCACCGGGCCGATGGCGACCGCACCCGCCGAGCGCTGCACGGCCTTGTACGTGTTGTTGCCGGTGTTCAGATCGGGGAAGACGAAGACCGTCGCGCGGCCGGCGACCTGCGAGCCGGGCATCTTCGCGGCCGCGACCGCCGCATCGGCGGCCGCGTCGTATTGGATCGGCCCCTCGACGAGCAGCTCCGGCGCGCGTTCGCGCACGAGCGCCGTCGCCGTGCGCACCTTGTCGACGTCGGCGCCGCTGCCCGACTCCCCCGTCGAGTACGAGAGCATCGCGACGCGGGGCTCGATGCCGAACTGCTCGGCGGTCGTCGCCGACGACACCGCGATGTCGGCCAGCTGCTCGGCGGTCGGGTCGGGGATCACGGCGCAGTCGCCGTAGACCAGCACGCGGTCGGCGAGCGCCATGAGGAACACGCTCGAGACCACCGAGACGCCGGGCTTGGTCTTGATGATCTCGAACGCCGGCCGGATCGTGTGGGCCGTGGTGTGCGCCGCTCCCGAGACCATGCCGTCGGCGAGGCCGAGGTGCACCATCAGGGTGCCGAAGTACGAGACATCCGTCACGGCATCCGCGGCCTGCGAGTAGGTGACGCCCTTGTGGGCGCGCAGCCGCTCGTACTCGCGCGCGAACTTGTCGACGTGTACGGCGTCGAAGGGAGACAGCACCTGCGCGGCCTGGATGTCGATGCCCAGCTCCATCGCCCGCGAGCGCACCTCGATCTCCTCGCCGAGGATCGTGAGGTCGGCGATACCGCGCGAGAGCACCGTCGCGGCAGCCCGCAGCACGCGGTCGTCGTCGCCCTCGGGCAGCACGATGCGTCGACGTTCCGAGCGTGCACGCTCCATCAGCTCGTACTCGAACATGAGCGGAGTGACGACGGTGGGTCGGGCGAGCCCGAGGGATGCCACGAGCTCGTCGAGATCGACGTTGCGCTCGAAGATGTGCAGCGCCGTGTCGTAT
>JAUHVN010000387.1 GCA_030425055.1 Actinomycetes bacterium
CGAGCGCGCCCGCGCCGAGGTGCGGGCGATCGCACCCGACGGCGACATCACGATGGATCAGGTCGAGCGGATGCCGTACCTCGAGAGCATCTCGAAGGAGCTGCGCCGCTACTTCGCGATGAACTCCGCGACCTTCTTCGGGCGCGTCAAGGAGGAGATCGAGGTCGGGGGCTACCGCATCCCCGCGGGATGGGCGGCCGCGGGCGGGATCCACGTCAACATGCGCAACCCCGACGTCTTCCCCGACCCCGACACCTTCGACCCGGATCGGTTCGAGCCGGCCCGCGAGTCGGCGCTGCCCCCCGGCAGCTATGTCCCTCACGGCGACGGACAGGCCACGCACCACCGCTGCCCCGGCGAGAACATCGTCACGGTCGCGGTCGCGCAGTACCTGACGGTGCTGCTGCGTCGCCTCGAGTGGCCTCAGCGTCGCCTTCCGCGAGCACGTACTCGTACCGGCCGGCGGCGCGACATGACGATCGTCGAGGAGCGCGGGCTCACGAAGCTCCGCCACCTGACCGCGCTCATGGTCAGCGGGGACCGGCAGCCGCTGACGCGGACGCCCGCCGATGCCGGCCTCGCATTCGATTCCGTGGCCTTCGAGTCGACCGACGGCGTCGACCTGCGCGGGTGGTTCGTGCCGGCCGGCGAGCGCACCGGACCCGTCGTCGTGTTCGTGCACGGCTGGCTCTGGAACCGCCTCGGCAACACCGCGGGACGCGTGCCCTTCCGCGACGCATCCGTCGATTTCCTCCCCGCGACGCGCGCACTGCACGACGCCGGCTTCCACGTGCTGCTGTTCGAGCTCGCCAATCACGGCGAGAGCGGTCGGCGCCCGCCGCTCACCTTCGGCCGATGGGAGGCGCGCGACTTCATCGGCGCCGTGCGGTACCTGCGCACCCGCGACGACGTCGACGACGACCGGATCGGTGCGCTCGGCACGTCGGCCGGCGCCAACACCGTGATGTACGGAATTCCGGATGCCCCGCCGGTGAGGGCGTTCCTCGCGGTGCAGCCGACCCGGCTCGCGGTCTTCAACCGGCACTTCTCCCGCGATGTGCTGGGGCCGATGGGGCCGGCAGAAGCCTGGAGCATGGACCTGCTCTACGCGATGCTCGGCGCGCCGCTTCCCAGCCGGCACAATCCGGCGGTGCCCGCCGCCCAGCTCGGCGACACCGTCGTGCAGTACGTGCAGGGGACGGGCGATCCGTGGGGCGAGATGGGCATCGTGAAGGAGTTCTCGTCGGTCACGCCGCACTCGCTGGGGGTCGTGGAGTTCCCCTCGACCGGACGCTACGAGGGCTACCAGTACGTGAGCGAGCGGGTCGACGACGTCGTCTCGTTCTTCGTCGAGAACCTCTGACCGCAAGGAGAACCATGCCCGATCCGCTCGCCTTCGCCCGTGTGATGGTCGCGGGTGTCCGTCAGCCGATCACCCGCACGCCCGCCGACGTCGGACTCGCATACGAGGACGTCGTCTTCCCCGCGACCGACGGCGTGACGCTGCGCGGCTGGTTCGTCGCGGCGGGCACGGAACCGGGACCCACCGTGCTGTGGGTGCACGGCTGGCCGTGGAACCGCACCGGCAACGCCGTCGGCAACGTGCCGTGGGCCGACGGCGACGTCGACACCCTCGGGTGCGTCAAGGCGCTGCACGACGCCGGCTTCCACGTCATGCTCTTCGACCTCGCGAACCACGGCACGAGCGCTTCACGGCTGCCGCTGACCTACGGCGTGTGGGAGTCGCGCGACTACGCGGGTGCGATCGGCTACCTGCGTTCGCGTCCCGAGGTGGACCCCGCCCGCATCGGGGCCATCGGACTCTCGGCCGGCGGCAGCACGATCCTCTACGGCACCCCCGGCGTTCAGCCCATCCGCGCGCTGCTGGCCATTCAGCCGACGACAGTCGGAGTGTTCGCCGACAACATGGCACGCGACGCGTTCGGCCGATTCGGCACGCTGCTCTCCCGCGGACTCACGCTCGTCTACTGGGCGCTGCGCGCACCGCTGCCGTACGCGCACGACCCTGCCGTCCCGGCCGCGAGCCTCGGCGACACCGTCGTGCAGTACGTGCAGGGGACGGGCGACCAGTGGGGCACGATGGCCGACGTGGAACGGATGTCGCGTGCGACGCCTCACTCCCTCGGGGTCATCGCGTACCCGTCGCGCGAGCGCTACAGCGGCTACTCGTACATCGACACGCACGCCGACGACGTCATCGCGTTCTTCGCCGACCACCTCTGACGGCGTCGGCGGCTCCTCACGGGTGCCACAGCGCGTCGTGGGCCGACTGCCGTGTGTACTGCGAGCCGTCGAAGTAGCGCTCGTAGTACTCGAGTTCGAGGTGCGAGAACTGCAGCCACATCCCGGGGGTGTAGAACGCGTCGACGTGGGCCGGGAACCGGCCGTACGTGTCCCAGATGTAGTTGCACGTGTCCTTCACGTATTCGATCTGCTTCGGACCGAAGCGCGTCCCCGCCTCGACGTAGGCCTTCGCGTCGGCGGGATCCTTGTAGGAACGCGCGAAGATCCCCTCGTTGCCGTAGCCCGATCCGCCGGCCGAGTACTTCGCCTCCACGACGCGATCCACCGCCTCATCCATCGACGACACGTACGGGGGTGTGAGGCTCTCGAGGATGCCGTCGATGCCGACCGGATTGGGCTGCGAGGCGGGCACGGGGGGCCAGTGGCGGTGCTTCTTGGGCTCTTCGAGGCGGAACCCGAGTCCGTGCCAGCCCTTCGCGGGGTCCTGCTGCCAGATGTA
>JAUHVN010000388.1 GCA_030425055.1 Actinomycetes bacterium
CCTGGCTGCTGACGCGCGACCGCCGCTCGGCCATGGCGCCCGCGGCGGTGCTCGCCTTCGAGACCGCGTGCTTCGTCGCGTCCGCGGCGCTCGTGCGACGGCCACGCCCCGACCGGGTGTGGCGGCCGGAACCGCCGCACGCGACCTCCTCGTTCCCGTCGGGGCACACGGCGGCGGCCTTCGCGCTGCACGGCACGCTCGCCGATCTGCTCGACCGCTACGGTGCTCCCGGTGCACCGTTCTTCGGCCCCCTCCTGAGGTATGGGATCCCCGGAGCGATCGCCTTCTCGCGGGTCTACCGCGGCCAGCACCACATCTCGGACACTGTCGCCGGTGCCGCCCTGGGAATCTGGAGCACCTCGGTCGTTCGGCGCGCGCTCATCCGGTCGTAGCCGGGCCGGCCTTCTCGACGCATCCCGGATCTACGGGTCGCCCTCGTCGGCGCGGCGCGCGTCGGCGATGCGTGCGATGAACACCGGCTCCTCCTCGAGGCAGAGATCGATGATCCCGCGGAGCAGACCGCCGACGCTCGTCGACGACAGCAGACGGTATCGGTCGTACTCGCCGAGCGGCGCGATCGCGGCGAGCTGCCAGGCCGACTCCACGGGGTCGTCCGACAGCTCCGAGCCCGGATCCCAGCGCGCCTCGTCGAGAACGGCGGCGAGCGTCGCGAGGCGGCGCACGATGCGCTCGGCCTCGCCGAGGAGCGGCGCGAGAGCGTCATCCCATTCGAGCGGTGCGATGGGCGACACGTCGGCCAGCGGATGCGGGTCGTCGTCGAGCCACCGGTCGACCGAGATCCGCTCACCACCCACGGCGACCACGTACAGATCCTCGGCGCCGGCCTCGATCCGGAGCACGGGTGCCATCACGCCGATCGCTGCGCGCTCGTCCCCACCGCCGGCCTCATGCCCGCGCTCGATGAGCACGACACCGAACTCGGGACCCTCCACGTCGAGCAGGCGACCCACCATTGTGAGGTAGCGCGGTTCGAACACCCTGAGTGCAAGCGGGGTGTGCGGGAAGAGCACGCTGCCCAGCGGGAACATCGCCACGGCGTCCATGACGACCAGTCAATCAGCCCTGCGGCGCACCCGGCGCGCTCGGCGCCGCGCCGCGGTGCCGTCTCAGAGGTTGCGTCGCGCCTCGGGGTCGTCGGCCAGCCGATCCGCTTCGCGGGCGACGGCCTCCTGCTCCGCCTCGCTCAGCGGCGGAAGGCCGACTTCGTCGGCGGGGATGCCCGCATACGGGTCGGCGCCGGGGAACTCGTGGTCGAACGACCCCGCGACGCGTCCACCCGGGGGCACCTCGTCGCCTGCGGCGCCCAGGATGGTCTCCTCGCCGGCGGACTGCTCCGGCACGTCGTCCCCGAGGTGCTTCCGATGCCACTCTCCACTCATGTCGACTCCCACTCGTACGTCCGCTCGCCCGTTCAGGTCGATCCGTGGGCGCGTGGGTGAAGTCTACGACGCGCCTTCGCGCAGGCCGATGCCCGCATCCGCTGATGATCAGCCGGTGACCGGGCCGACGGGAAACCTCCGCCGCAGGACGATCCGTTGCACGAGCGTCCAGGTCGCCGTCACCAGGAGATAGATGCCGGCGGCGAGAGGCACGAACACGGCGGCGACCGCGGTGCCGTAGTGCAGAACGCCGACCAGCCGAAGCATCCCCTCGCCGCCCGGCATCGACGGCGCGGCCGCGGAGGGTCGCAGCATTCGCCGGCTGACCTCGGCGACCGCGGCGATCAGAAGGATCAGCACTCCGAAGACGGCTGCGGCGGTCCACGACCATGACCCGGTGCCCGCGAGTCCGATCACGCTCGTGCCGAGCGGCACCCCCGCAAGCTGCTCGGCGAGGAGGCCGTTCGGGTGTCCCTCGACGGACGTGTGCAGGAACAGCGCGTAGATGACACCCACGACCGGTATCTGCAGCAGGACCGGCGCACACCCCGCGAACGGGGATGCCCTCTCATCGGCGTAGAGCTTCATCGTCTCGCGCTGCAGTCGTTCGCGATCGTGCGTGTAGCGGCGCTGGAGTGCCTGCAGCCGAGGCGCCAGTCTGGCGCGGGTCTGTTCCGCTCTGGCCTGCGCGATCCCTGCCGGGATGAGCATCGTGCGGACAAGGAGGGTGAGGATCACGACGGCCACGGCAGCGGATGCTGCGCCTGTGACCGGGTGCAGAAGGGATGCCATCCCCATCAGCAGCGCGTACGCCGCATCGAGAGTGGCCGAGAGGGGTGGGAAGGAGAAGAGGTCCATGATGTCCGTCCGTCGAGGTGAGAAGTGGTCGCGGAAGGGCCACGACGCTCAACGACGGACACGGACATCACCCCGTCGGCACGGGGTGGGTGAAGGTCGGGGCGCTACGCGGCCGGGGCCGCGAGACCGGGAGCACGCGATCGCGGGTGGCCTGGGGCATCCGGATCGCTCTGCGTGACGGCCGCAGACTGGTCGATCGCCCGCTCTGCACGCGCGAGGGAAGCGCCGACGGACATCGGCGCCTGTGCCGTCTGGAGCAGCACGACGATGATCGCGGTTGCCAGCAGCAGGGCCCACATCGTCGCCGATCCGGCTTGCGAGGCACCGATCGCGCTCGAGGACGAGAGCACGAGCTGCAGGAAGGAAGCCACTGCGTCGATCATCGCCGTCTCTCACCTCCCCGCCGGATTGCGCCCACGCTAGCACCGGCGGCCACTGACAGGCGGGCTCACCCCGAACCGGCGCCGACGCGGGCGAAGAAATCTCGGGTCTAGTGTCGTATTCG
>JAUHVN010000389.1 GCA_030425055.1 Actinomycetes bacterium
CGACGGTCTCGGCGACGGCACGGGCGACGGTGGCCACATTCCGCATCTCCTCCAGGAAGTTGTGCGGGTAGGTGTCTGTGCCGATCCCCATATTGATCCCTTCGCGTACGTAGCCACCGAAAGTGCGCAGCGCTATGCCCCGGCGCATGAAGACGGTCGGACAATGGGCGACGGTTGTGGCGCTGTCCGCCAGGATCCGGAGATCGTCGCGGGTCGACCAGTGCACCCACGGATGATGGTCCAGGAAGATGCCGTGGCCGATGATGGCATGCTCGCCGACGGCACCAATCTCCTTCATCCATTGCACGGGCGTCTTGCCGTGGCGGCGGACGATCTCGTGGAACTCGGTCACCGATTGGGCGGCATGAGTCTGCCAGGGCAGATTCCTCTCTTCCGCGAAATCATAGGAGTCCCGCAGCAAGTCGGCGGAACAAGTGTCGACCTGGGAGGGGGCAACCATGCCCATCAACCGGCCGCTGGGATGCTGGGCGGCCAGATCGATGATCCGTTGGGCTGCCTCGAACCCCTTTTGGCCTGCCTCTTCGTCCCATTCGTATTGCAGCTTGTGACCGTCCGTGGTGAACCAGCGTGCATCCCGGAACATCGGCGCCACGCAGGCGCGGATTCCGCAGCCTGCCAGCACATCCAGCCAGCTCTCGAAGGGGATCGAGTAGTCGACCACGGTGGTTACGCCGCTTTGCAGCAACTCGGCCATCGCGACCTGGAGGCTGGCAGCGAGGCCCGCGGGGTCATTCTCGAAGATCGTCAGGAACTCGTAGAGCGAGGAATGGTAGAAGCCTGGAGAGCGGATCTCGTCGGTGACGCCCTTACGCAGCGGCTCGCTGGTCGGGTGGCTGTGGATGTTGATCAGGCCCGGCATCACCATCCGGTCGCTGCCGTCCAACTCGTCATGGACCTCACCGGAATAGCGCCCGCCGACCTGGGTGATCCCGACCTGACCGCGGCATCCGCCTCGGTCGCCCGCATCTCGGGCAACGCGTATGCGTGCGGCACGAGCATGACCGGATCCGGGTTCGTCGTCGCGCAGGACCGCGTCGTGACGAACGCCCACGTGGTCGCCGGGGTCGATGTACCCGTCGTCCAGTTGCCGGGCGAAGCCGCGCGCGAGGGGCGCATCGTCTACTTCGACCCCATCGACGACCTCGCCGTGATCGCCGTCGACGACCTCGGCGTCGCGCCGCTTCCGCTCGGCGAAACGCTCGAGCCCGGCACCGCGGCGGTCGTGCAGGGCTACCCGTACGGCGGGCCGTTCACGATGGCCTCCGCCCAGGTGCTCACCGCGGGCACCGTCACGGTGCCTGACATCTACGCCGACACGTGGAACCCGCGAGAGGTGTACGCGCTCGCCGCCCAGGTGCAACCCGGCAACTCGGGCGGGCCGCTGCTGACCGCCGACGGCGTCGTCGCGGGTGTCGTGTTCGCCCGCGCCGAGGGTGACGAAGCCCGCGGCTACGCCATGACGATGGCCGAGCTGCTGCCGGTGGCGGCGCAGTCCACCGCACTGTCGGCATCCGTCGCGAGCGGAACCTGCACCGCCTGACGGGGGATGCCGCGAGATCGGCCGGGCTCCCACTATGCTGAGAGCCGCAACTGAACATCCGGCCTATGACGCGGACGGGAGAGCTCCGGACACCGCTCCGGACACCGAAGGAGCAAGCCTCCCCGCCAATCTCTCAGGTCCGCGTACCGTTCGCGTCCGGCCGACTCTGAAAAGCGGCACCCGCTTCGCGGGTGCCCGCCGACGGTGAAAGCCGCGGCATCCGTTCTTCGAGCGGGTGGCGCGCGAAGCTCTCAGGCCCATGACAGAGGGGGAGTTCCCGGCGCCGACCCCGGCGCCCGCCCGACCACGACGGGAGAACTCATGACCGACCCCCGCACGACACCGTTGCACGCCCGCCACGAGGCGCTGGGCGCCTCGTTCACCGATTTCGGCGGATGGCTGATGCCGGTGCGCTACACCTCGGATCTCGCCGAGCACAAGGCCGTGCGCGAGGCCGCCGGGCTCTTCGACATCTCGCACATGGCCGAGTTCCTCGTCGAGGGCCCCGACGCCGGCGCCCTGCTCGACCACGCACTGGCCGGGCGGCTGTCGACGCTCGTGAACGATCAGGCGAAGTACTCGCTGATGCTGGCCGAAGACGGCGGAATCATCGACGACGTCATCGTCTACCGCGACGGGCCCGAGAAGTTCATCGTGGTCGCGAACGCCGGCAACCACGATGCCGTCGCCGACGCGCTCGACGAGCGCGCCGCCGGATTCGATGCGACCGTGCACGACGCCACCGACGAGCTGGCGCTGATCGCGGTGCAGGGTCCCGTGTCGCAGGCGGTGCTCGAGGCCGTCGCGGACCTGCGGGTCGACGGCGCGCTCGACGACCTGCGCTACTACCGCAAGGTGGGCGCGCGGTTCGCGCTCGCCGACGGCACGGAGGCTGCGGTCCACGTGGCGCGCACGGGCTACACCGGCGAAGACGGCTTCGAACTGTACGTGCCGGTCGTCGCCGCCGGCGAGCTGTGGGACGCGCTGCTGGCGGCGGGGGAGCCGCTCGGCCTCGTGCCGGCGGGCCTCGCCGCGCGCGACACGCTGCGGCTCGAGGCGGGGATGCCGCTGTACGGCCATGAGCTCTCGCGCGACATCGTGCCCGCGCAGGCAGGGCTCGGGCGCGTCGTCGTCTTCGACAAGGGCGATTTCGTCGGCCGCGACGCGCTCTCCGCTGTCGTCGCCGCCGAC
>JAUHVN010000390.1 GCA_030425055.1 Actinomycetes bacterium
GCCGCACCGACGGTGACAACGAGGAGCGCGAACCCGACGTCCTGTACAGATGGGAGCGATGACGTCGGCGGGCGGCGCTCGCGTCCTCGTCACCGCTCTGCCGCAAGCCGGTCAGCCGCCGACCTTTTCAGCACAGGGCACGCAGCGCCTCGCAGTCGGTCGCGCCCACAGCCGTTCGATCGGGATGCTGCGACCACACCCCTCGCAGCGGCCGTAGTCACCGGCATCCCACCGGGCGACGGCCTCGTTGATCTCGGCGAGGTCGCGCTCGGCGGCGATGCGCAGACCCTCGATGCGCTCCCACTCCATCGACAGCGTGACGCCCTCGGGGTCGTGTTCGTCGTCGGCGGTCTCGGCGCCACGATCGCGGCGCAGGTCGACTGCCGCCTGCTGCAGCGCATCGCGGCGCGACACCGCGTCGTCGCGCAAGCTGGCGAGGAGCGCACCGAGTGACGCGCGATCCGTGGGCTCAGGCATCCCGAACCGCGTACCGGTGCAGCGTGACGCCCCCGGCGTAGGTGGCCTGCTCGAGCAGCTCCAGCCGCACCGGCGTGCTCACCCCGTCGAACAGGGGCCGGCCCGCGCCGAGGATGACCGGGTGCGTGAAGATCAGCACTTCGTCGAGCAGACCCGCCTCGAGCAGCTGCGTCGCGATGCCCGCTCCCCCGACGCCGATGTCACCGCTCGACTCGGCACGCAGCTGCCCGAGCCGTTCGATCGCGTCGTCGCCGCCGAACACGGTGGTGTTGTGCGGCGCCTCGGCGCGCTCGCGCGAGACGAGCACCTTCGGCTTGTCGGTCCAGATGCGGCCGTAGTCGCGGAAGACCTGGGGCAGCTCGGCGTTGTGGCGCGCCGCGGGCCAGAAGTCCTCCATCGTCTCGAAGACCTGGCGCCCCTGCACCATCATGGTGAGCGCCTCAGCACGCGCGTTGAACTCCTCGTGCAGCTCCTCGCCGATGCTCATCCAGTCGCCGCCGCCCTGCTCATTCGGCGCATGCTCGATGAACAGGTCGAGCGAGACGTTCATCCAGTACACGAAGCGTGCGGGCATCGGTTCTCCTTCTACGATCAGGCCCGCACAGTCCAGCACACCCCGGGCACCGACGCCAGGACGGATGCCTTCCGTCAGGGGTGTACGACGGACCGGTCGGCGCTCGCGAGCGCGGCCTCGAGTTCGGGAACCGTCAGCCGAGGCCCGTAACCGGGCGTGCCGTTCTCGATGCGCCAGCTCTCGGCCGCCGTGCCGACGTCGACGACGTCGAACCCGGCGCCGTCGATGAACGCCTTCGCCCAGGCCTTGGCCTCGGCGTCGTCTCCCGCGATCGCCAGGGCGCGCCGGTTCGGATCGCCGGCGGGCAGCGCCTGGCTGGGGATGTGCGCCGAGTAGATGTGGTTGAACACCTTCACGACCTTCGCGGTGGGCACGAGGTCCTGGAGCAGCCCGGTCGTCGTCGCGCGCTCCTCGTCGATGGCGGCGATACGGCCGTCGCGCGAGGGGTAGTAGTTGTTCGTCTCGAGCACGACCTTGCCCTCGAGCCCGGTGGTGTCGATGTCCCAGATCGCATGGAGCGGGATCGACACGACCGCGATGTCGGCGGCGACTGCGGCATCCGCTGCCCACATCGCACTCGCCTTCGGGCCGAGCTCGGCGACGAGGTCGTCGAGCGTCTCGGGCGCCCGCGAGTTGCTGAGCACCACGTCGTAGCCCTGCGCCACGGCCACCCGTGCCATCGCGCTGCCGATCTTTCCTGAACCGATGAATCCGATGGTCGTCATGCTCGGCACCAACCGGATGCTTCGAGGCGATATTCCGACCGGATCGGACCGGTGACGGCGAAAGGTAGGGTGGCGTGGTGACAGCGCCCGCTCCGTCGACCCCCTCCCCTGCGCCCCGCCCGGGTGCCATCTACTTCGTCGGACGGGTCGTGCTCCGCCCGCTGTTCTGGCTGCTGTACCGGCCGCGCATCACCGGTCGAGACAACGTCCCTGGGCGGGGCCCGGTGCTGCTGGCGAGCAACCATCTCGCGTCTCTCGACACGGTCATCATCCCGACGTCGGCCACGCGACCCGTGCAGTTCCTCATCAAGTCGTCGTACTTCACGCGACCCGGGGTGCTCGGCCGCTTCCTGCGCTGGTTCTTCACGTCGATCGGCGGCGTGCCGGTGTATCGGGCGACGGGTCGGGATGCCCGCGCCGCCCTCGATGCCGGCAGCGGCATCCTGCGTGCCGGCAGCGTGTTCGCGGTATTCCCCGAGGGCACCCGCTCGCGCGACGGCAAGCTCCACCAAGGGCACGGCGGAGCGGCCTGGATGGCGCGCGACACGGGCGCAGCGGTCGTGCCGGTCGGCCTGGTCGGCACCGGCACGGTGAAACCGCTCAGCCACCTGCTGCCCGGGCGGCCGCGTCTGGAGGTGCGCTTCGGCACGCCGCTCGACCTCGCCGACCTCGAAGGCGTGCCCGACGGCAAGGCCCGCCGCGAGATCACCGAGCGCATGATGGCTGCCATCGCCGAGCTGAGCGGTCAGGAGCGCTCGGGCAGCGTCAACGCGACGTCGCGCGACTGAGGCTTCGCGCCCGCCGACGGCTACCCCTGCGGAGGGTCAGCTCAGCCCCGCCCGCACTCCGCGCAGGTGCGCCGCGATGATGGCCGACGGGTCGAATCCGAGCGGCTCGGCGCCACCGCGCACCGTCATCGCGAAGACCAGACTGTCGACGAGGACGAAGAGATCCTG
>JAUHVN010000391.1 GCA_030425055.1 Actinomycetes bacterium
GGGGCCGGCCGCGGGCGTGGTCTCGGACGACGCGGTAGGACCGCAGACCGAATGAGAGGAGACCCCTGGGCCTGCCCGACCTGCGGCGACCGGCTGCGGTTCGAGATCCTCGACGACGACCGGTTCCTCGTCGCGTGGTCGTGTGTCAACTGCGGGCTCGTACGCACGACCGAGCCGATGTAGCGACGGCGACGGTCGGGTCAGTCGGGCCGTCTGCGTGACGATCGCCGGCCAGCGAGGAAGGCGGCCGCGAGCAGCCCGATCGTCAGCAGCATCCATCCGATGATCGCGATGCGCGAGATGTACACGCCGCTGCCGCCCGGAACGAAGGTGGCATCTGCCAGCGGCTGATACGCGAACCAGCCGAACGTCACCGGCGTCAGCAGTCCGATGACGAGCACGACGAGTCCGCCGACCACCACGACTCCTGTTGCCACCCAGGCGATGGTCGAGGTGCGGCGTTGCGTCACGGGTCGAGCGTATCGGTGCCGGAGGCGCCGGGATCGCTCACGGGGGTGAGGATGAGCGTGGATGCCACCGCTTCGTCCGACACCATCGAGGATGCTGCCGCCGTGCCGTACTTGACGCGATAGGCCGCGTCGACGGCATCCGATTCTCGCGGGCCGACAGCGGTCACCTGCACCTGGACCGAGTCGTCTGCGACGCGGATCCAGGCGTCTCCCGACGCCGCCGCTCGGCCATACCAGCCGGTCTCGCGTCGGTACCAGGTGCGAACGAACACGCTGTCGTCGACCACGACCACCCAGATCGGCACCCATGTGCGCGGCGTCCCGCCGCCGCGGGGCGCGGACACGTGCAGCTCGCGCGCGTCGGCGAGGTAGCGGAGCTGCTCGGACGTCCATATGCGGGGCATGCGTCCATCTTCGCGCGCGGCGGCCCGTGGGCGGGTCGCAGCGGGTGGTCGAGCACGCGAGCACCGCGGCTTCCTTGCGTCACCCGTCGCCGATCGTGGTCGGCGGCGCCTCCCTCGCCGGCGTGGTCAGGGCACGTCGACGACGACGTTGCCGATCTTCTGCCCGCTGTCCACGTACCGATGCGCCTCTACGATCTGCTCCAGGGTGAACCGGTGCTCGTCGATCACCGGGAGGAACCGGCCGGCGGCGAGCTCCTCGCGGAGTCGTGCGACGGCGGCGCGTGTGTCGCCGGGCGGGGGCATCTTCACCGTGTGGCCGCGGGAGAAGAGGGTGATGAGCGCCCAACCGAGGTTCGTGGGAAATGGGCCGAAGTCGGTCGCGAGGAACACCCCGGTCGGGCTCAGCAAGTGCCGGCACGCCGGGTACGAGGTCTTGCCGGCCGCGTCGAAGACGATGTCGAACTCGCCCTCGACGGTCGCGATGTCAGTGGTCTTGTAGTCGATGACGCGCTCCGCGCCGAGCGCTGCGAGCAGGTCGAGGTGAGCGGTGCCGCACACCGCGGTCACCGTTGCCCCGGCAGCCGTCATCAGCTGCACGGCCGCTGAGCCGATCGCTCCGGTCGCGCCGTAGACCAGGACGCGCGACCCTTCTCCCACTCGCCCGGCCCTCATGCTGGCGAGCGCATAGTGCGATCCTTCGGTGGCCGCGGCGGCGTGCGGGTCATCGATGCCGTCGGGCGTCTTCTCGATCGGAGCGTCCTCGCGCACGACGAGGTGCTGCGCGTGAGCGCCAAACGGCCCCTCGACGTATCCGAACACGCGGTCGCCGACGGCGAATCGAGTCACGTCCGGCGCGACGGTCTCGACCTCGCCGGCGAACTCCGTCCCGAGGATCGTCCGCTTCGGCCGCACGAGGCCCGTGAACAGACGCACGATGAACGGGTGCGCGCGGCGGTACGCCACGTCCGTACGGTTGACGGTCGTGGCGCGCACGCGCACGCTGATCTCGCGCTCACCGACCTGGGGAATGGCCACGTCGGTCACCTGCACGACCTCCGGTCCGCCATAGCGGGTGTTCACGGCGGCGCGCATGCTCATGATTGCGGTCCCCCTCTGCGGGATCGTGCGTTACGGGTCTCTCGGCGGATCGACATGCCGCGCACCCGCACGGCAGCGCCCGTCGATCCCTCACAGTACCGACACCCTGCAAAGCGATCCGCGACATCCGCTCAGCGGTCTCGCTTCTGGCGAGGAGCAACCGCGCTGGTGGGACCGTACGGGCAGAGCCACAACGGTTCTGTTGAGGGGCTTCAGAAGATGTGCGCTTCGCTGTTGGCGAGAACCGCCACCCGGCGCCGCTGGAATTCACGGTAGATCGTGGCCCGGGAGACGCCGAACAGCTCGGCGATCTCATTCTGGGTGTATTCACCGCGGTCCTGCACGTCGAACAGGAGCTTGCGCTGACTGGTCGACAGTTTGGGCTGCTTGCCCCTCAAGTGACCTTTGGCGCGGGCGACTGCCATGCCCTCCTTGGTGCGCATGCTGATCAAGTCGCGCTCGAACTCCGCGACCATCGCAAGCACGTTGAACAACAGTCGACCCACCGGATCGGTGGGGTCGTACCTGCTGCCTCCGAGGCTGAGCGCGACACCCTTCGTCGTGAGTTCATCGGCGATGTCGCGCGCGTCGCGCACCGACCGGGCGAGGCGGTCCAGTTTCGTGACGACGAGGGTGTCGCCCTCTCGGACGGCGGCGAGCGCCTCGCGCAGACCGGGTCTGGCCCGGTTCGTGCCGGTCAGCCCGTGATCGACGTAGATGT
>JAUHVN010000020.1 GCA_030425055.1 Actinomycetes bacterium
CAGGCATCCGCCGATCCACGCGAGCGGGTGGGGCCAGCGCGGCGCCTGCGTGACGGCGAGCATCACCGCGACGACGCCGAGGGCGAGAAGCAGCGTCGATCCGACGCCGAGTGGGCGGCCTCGCGCGCCCGCGACCGTCGGGACGGCGGGCACCGCGAGCAGGACCAGCAGCTCGGATGCCACCACGAACCCGAACGGCACCCACGACAGCCCCCGCATGCCCCACATCTCCACGACGACCCCGGCGATCACGACCCCGAAGCCGATCCCCACCCACAGTGCGGCGGTCACGAGCCCGATCGCGGTCGCCCGGCGGCGTCCGGGGACGACGCGTCGCACGATCGCGACGGCGAGCGGGAACGCCCCGCCGCCGAGGCCCTGCAGGGCGCGACCGGCGATGAGCCAGCCGAGATCCGGCGCGAGCCCCGCGATCGCGAGTCCCAGTGCGACGACGGGCAGCAGGATGAGCAGCACCCGGCGGGGTCCGAACCGGTCGCCGAGGCGTCCGATGAGCGGTGTGGTCGCGGCGGCGACGACGAGCACGATCGTGAGTCCCCAGCTCGTGCCGGCGGCGGTGGCATCGAACGAGTCGGCGGCGCGGCCGATGATGGGCGCGAAGGTCGCCTGCGGCAGCGACGTGCCGAGGGCCGCGAACACGAGCGCCGCGACGGCCACGCTCGCCCGCGGACGCGAGGGCGGGCCGGGCTCGGTCATCGCTCCACGGTAGCGGGGCGATGCGCGGAACCTGCCGCAGTCGTGTGGGGGCGGTCTACGACCGGCCGCGACCGCCCCAGTCGGCCAGCGGTCCACCGCCCGGGCCGTGGGCACGCAGGAACGCCTGGTGCACCTTCTCGCACGCCAGCTTCAGCGACGTCGACCAGCCGATGACCTCGCCGCGGAAGCTCGCGCGGTAGCGCACGTCGGCGCCGTTCATCACACGCCGGATCTCGATCGACCCGTAGGTGCGCCCCTCGGCGTCGGTGAGCGTCCACGTGCCGGTCGGGCCTTCGACGGCGGCCAGCAGCGGGTGCCACGTGTGCATCGGCCGGATCCTCTCTCCGGCCGATGCGCCCACCGTAGCGCGCGTCGACGACAGGCCGCCAGGCGGATGCCGCTACGAGGGCTGCCAGCTCCAGTTGCGCCGCTCGTACCGCTCGACCAGTCCCATCCGGCGCATGTTGTGCAGCGAGGGGTTGGGACCGGTGTCGTCGGTCTCGACGTAGGTCTCGCAGGTCAGCCACGTGCTTCCGGCGGCTGCGGCATCCCCGAATCTCGCGGCCATGAGTGCCGTCTGACCGCCGTGTCCGCGCGAGTCGGGGTCGGTCGCCGCGCCGCACAGGGCCGTCATGCCGTCGGCGGAATACGAGGTGCCGACGGCGACGAGCCTCTCGCCGTCCCACGCGCCGTGCGCGCGGAATCCGTCGAACGACGCGGTGTCGGCGAACAGGCGCAGCAGGCGCGGATCCTCGGGCATCGCGAAGCCGCGGGCGAGCACGAGGGCGTACGCGTCCGCCTGCTCGGGCGGAAGCGGGCCGACGCGCAGATCGGTGCGCACCTCCGGGTGGTCGATGGGCAGGCGCGTGGCGAACTTGACCCACGCCGAGCGAGCAGATGCTCCGCGCTCAGTGAGCAGCGCCTGCCAATCGCCGTCGGCGTCGGGCGCGGTCTGCCAGATGAGGCTGCGCGCGCCGTGCCCGACCGCGAACGCGATCACCTCGTCCACCAGCTCATCCGTGACCGGCTCGTCGATGCCGAGGCCGATCACGCGGCTCCAGTACCCGCCGGTCGGGTCGTTGCGCATGACGGTGACGACTCCGCCGCCGATCCGCAGCGCGCTCATGCCGAGGGCGGTGCGCTCGGTCTCGCCCGCCTGCGCGAACATCGCGTGCATGTAGAGGGCTTCGGCGCGTTCGGCCGCGCGCATCGCCGCGCGCGCCTCCGATACGGCATCCGCTTCGTCCGTGGCATCCGCTTCGGTCACGGTTCCTCCCGCCGCTCGCCGTCGAGGGCAGGTTACGACCGTCGGTCTCGCCGGGCAAAGGGGCGCGCGGATGCCTCGGTCCGGGCCGCGGTCAGCCCGCGGGCGTGCGCACCGCGAGGTACAGGTCGACGAGATCGTCGCCGAGGCCCTCGCGCAGGCGGCCGCTGGCGCTGAGCTCGGCGAGCGCGTCGCCGAGCGAGGTCGGCAGGGTGCGCAGGCCGCGCGCGGAGCGTTCGTCGTCGCTCAGGCGCCCGGGGTCGACGTCGACCGGCGCCGGCGGATCGGTCGGCCGGTCGAGGCCCGCCCGCAGCCCGACCAGCAGCGCGGCGACGGCGAGGTACGGGTTCGCGGTCGCGTCGCCGGGCTTGATCTCGATGTTGGCGCCGGCGGGGCCGGCGTCCGTCGTCATCGGGGTGTACCGCACGGCCGCCTCGCGGTTGCCGCGTCCCCAGCAGTTCCAGGCACCCGACCAGCGACCGGGCCGCAGGCGCTTGTAGCTCTGTTCGCTGCCCGCCAGCAGCGCGGTCGCCGCCGGTAGCAGATCGAGGATGCCCGCGATGATCGCCGCTCCCTCGGGCTGCGGCATCCCGTCGTCGGTCGGCGAGAAGACGTTGCGCCCGTCGCGGGATGCCGACAGGTGCACGTGCATGCCGTTCGAGTCGGCGCCGATCGGCGGCACCGGGTCGAAGTACGCGCGCAGGCCGTACCGTTCGGTCACGAGGTCGATGACGGCGCGGGCGAGCACGAGGTCGTCGCACGCGTCGACCGGATGCCGCGGCGCCAGCGACACCTCGAACTGGCCGTCGCCGTGCTCGGCGTGCACCTGCAGCACCGGCACATCGGCATCTTCGAGCGCGGTGATGAGGTCGTCGAGGTAGTCGATGTTGCGCACGAGGGGGCGCTGGCCGTACCCGGGACCCTTGTGGGCGGGCGCGAGGCTGCCCGAGGCTTCGCCGGCGACGACGAACTCGATCTCGAAGCCGATCTTGACGTCGATCTCGGCGGCGGTCGAGGCACGGCGCAGGGCGCTGCGGGTGCATCCGCTGAAGGGGCGGTCGTCGGCCCAGCGCAGGTCGCCGGGAGTCCACGCCCAGCCGTCGCCGAGGTCGGCGACGCGTCTTGCATCGGGGCGGATGCGCAGGTCGCCGATCACCGGATCCAGACCGAGGGCGCTCACGGGCGCGTCGCCCGGTGTGAACAGCGCTGCGCCGCTGATCGACGCGGCGACGCCGTTCTCGAGCACGCTCTCGATGCGGGCGGCGGGGATCACCCGTCCGCGCGTCACGCCCGCGGCGTCGACATGGGCGACGAGCAGGCGCCGGATGCCGTCGCCCTCGGTCTGCGCTGAGCTCACCCGCTCATTCTCGCGGCCGGTCCCGCCTCGCGTCCACGCCCCGCCGTGTCTCCGGTCCGCCCCTGCGCCCGCCCGACCCCAGGCTCTTAGCGAACGGTGAGACTGCAGCGGTCGGCCGAGGGTGCGGCCGGCACCCACGGTCTCGGCGGACCGATGCGGTCTCAGCGGAGAGGACGAGCCCGCAGCAATATCTCTGACTATAGTCAGAGGTATGGAGATCGAGGAGCTGCGCGCCTTCAACCGCACCGTCACCGAGCGGATCGGCGCGCTCGAAGACCGCTACCTGAACACCGGGCGCTCCCTCGCGCTCGACCGGCTGCTGTGGGAGATCGGCCGCGAGGGCACCGACGTGCGCGACCTGCGCGACCGGCTGGGTCTCGACTCCGGGTACCTCAGCCGCCAGCTGCGCGCGCTTGAGGGGGAGGGCCTCGTCACGACCGTTCCCTCGCCTGAGGATGCGCGCGTGCGCCGCGCCGAGCTGACGGATGCCGGATCCGCCGAGGTCGGAGTGCTCGACGCGCTGTCCGACGACCTGGTGCGCGCGATCCTGCGGCCGCTGTCTGCGCGGCAGCGCACCGAGCTCGTCGAAGCCGCCGGCACCGTGCGGCGGCTGTTCACCGCGAGCGCGATCGAGATCGGCGCGGTGGATCCCGCCGACCCTGCGGCCCGGTACGCCGTCGACCAGTACTTCGCGGTGCTCGCGACCCGGTTCGACGCCGGTTTCGACGCCGGAACGACCCGCGCCGCCCGCGACGACGAGATGCGCGCGCCGAACGGCACATTCCTGGTCGCACGGCTCAAGGGCGAGGTCGTCGGATGCGTCGGCCTCAAGCTGCACGGTGGCGATCCGGCCGAGATCAAGCGGCTGTGGGTCGCCGACAGCACGCGCGGTCTCGGGCTCGGGCGGCGCCTCCTCGCCGAGATCGAAGACGCCGCGCGCGCGGCCGGGGCGCGTGCCGTGCAGCTCGACACCAACCGATCGCTGACCGAGGCGATCGCGCTGTACCGCTCGGCCGGATACCGCGAGATCCCCGCGTTCAACGACGAGCCGTACGCGCATCACTGGTTCGAGAAGTCTCTCGAGCAGGCGGCATCCGCTGAGCCGTCGCAGCCCGAGTCCCGACGCGAAGCGCCCGCACCCGCGACCGCCGAGGTCGCCCGGTGAGCCCCGTCGGCTTCGTCGGCCTCGGCATCATGGGGCGGCCGATGGCGCTGCGGCTCGCCGCGGCGGGCACCCCGCTGGTCCTGTGGAACCGCAGCGCCGACGCCCTCCGGGCGCTGACGGATGCCGGCGCGCGGGCTGCGGCATCCGTCGCCGACGTCTTCGCCGCGTGCGACACCGTCATCGTCATGCTGCGCAACGCCGACGCCGTCGACGACGTGCTGCGCGACGGCGACCCCGCCGGTCCGGTCGCCCCGTTCGTCGCCGGTCGAACGGTCGTGAACATGGGCACGGTCGCACCCGAGGCATCCGCCCGCATCGCCCGCGACGTCGAGGCGGCCGGCGGCACGTACGTCGAGGCGCCGGTCTCGGGGTCGCGCCGGCCCGCCGAGCAGGGCGAGCTGGTCGCGATGATCGCCGGACCGACCGACGCGGTCGCCGCGGTGACGCCCCTGCTCGCCCCGATGTGCGCGCGCGTCGTACCGTGCGGCGCGGTGCCGGGCGGGCTCACGATGAAGCTCGCCGTCAACGTGTTTCTCATCGCGACCGTCACCGGGCTCGCCGAGACGTTCCACTTCGCCGACACGCACGGCCTCGACCGCGAGACCCTGCGCGACGTGCTCGACTCGGGCCAGATGTCGTCGCCGATCTCGCGCGTGAAGACCGCGAAGCTCGTCGCCGACGACCTGGCCCCGCAGGCGGCGATCAGCGACGTGCTGATGAACGCCGAGCTGATCCGGGATGCCGCACGCGCCGCCGGCATCCGGGTGCCCCTGACCGACGCCGGACGCGAGCTCTACGCCGAGGCCGTCGACCGGGGTGACGGCGGGCTCGACATGGTCGGCGTCGTGCGCGCGTTCAGGTGACATGCTGGAACGATGCACGCACGACCTCTCGGAACCACCGGCCGCTCCGTCTCGGCGATCGGCCTCGGCACGTGGCAGCTCGGCGCCGACTGGGGCGCGGTCAGCGAGGAGGACGCGACCGCCGTGCTCGCGGCATCCGCCGACCGCGGCGTGACGCTCTTCGACACCGCCGACGTCTACGGCGACGGCCGCAGCGAGTCGATCATCGGCCGCTTCCTCGCGGGTCGCCCCGACCACGGCATCACCGTCGCGACCAAGATGGGCCGCCGCGCCGACCAGGTGCCCGAGAACTACACGCCCGAGAACTTCCGCGCGTGGACCGACCGTTCGCGCCGCAATCTCGGCGTCGACACGCTCGACCTGGTGCAGCTGCACTGCCCGCCGAGCGCCGTGATCGCCGCCGATGCGACCTACGACGCCCTCGACGCGCTCGTCGCCGACGGGGCGATCGCCGCGTACGGCGTGTCGGTCGAGACGTGCGCGCAGGCGCTCGACGCGATCGCCCACCCCGGTGTCACCAACGTGCAGATCATCCTCAACCCGTTCCGGCTGAAGCCGCTCGACGAGGTGCTGCCGGCGGCGGATGCCGCGGATGTCGCGATCTTCGCCCGCGTTCCGCTCGCGTCGGGGCTGCTCAGCGGCAAGTACACGGCGTCGACCACGTTCGCCGCCGACGACCACCGCACCTACAACCGGCACGGCGAGGCCTTCGACCGGGGCGAGACGTTCTCGGGCGTCGACTTCGAGGTCGGGCTGGCCGCGGCATCCGAACTCGCCGATGCGCTGCCCGACGGCGTATCGCTGCCGCAGGCGACGCTGGCGTGGATCGCGGCGCTGCCGGGCGTGACGACCGTGATCCCCGGCGCGCGCAACGTGCGCCAGGCCGAGTCGAACGCGGATGCCGCGGCACTGCTCGACGCCTCCACGGCCGACGGGTTCGACCTCGCCGCCTTCGACGCGGCGGTGCACGAGGTCTACGACCGGCACCTGCGGGCGGCGATCCACCCGCAGTGGTGACCGCACGGCGCCGCCGCGGCGCCCCGCCGTCCGCCCTACCTTCGTTCATCCGTCACTCGTGCACGCGCACACGGGCTGATCGCGTGCACAGGCGACGGATGAAGCGGCGCTCCCACCACGCGCGCACGGCGGTGCGCTACACTCGGCGAGTCCTTGTTCCGAGTGTGAGGAATCGAATCGGTGGAGATCTTCGCGTCCGCGCTGTGACCCCGCGCCGACCGTCGACGACGGCTCCGCGCTCCCATCCGCGCTGACCCGTCGACTCCCCGCCTCCATCGGACCATCCGGTGCGTGCTCGCGGCATCCGGTGTCAGCGCATGACACCGAAGGACCCGCATGCACACCTCACCCACCTCGGTCGTGCTCGATCGCGTCACGTTCGCGTGGCCCGACGGCACGCCCGCACTCACCGACGTCTCCGGAGCGTTCGGCGCCGCCCGCACGGGCCTGGTCGGCCGCAACGGCTCGGGCAAGTCGACGCTGCTGCGTCTGATCGCCGGCGCGCTCGAACCCGACGCCGGTCACATCGACGCGCCCGCCGACATCGCGTGGCTGCCGCAGACGCTCACCCTCGCCGTCGACACCCCGGTCGCCGACCTGCTCGGCGTCGGCGGTGCCTTGCGCGGGCTGCGCGCGATCGAAGCGGGGGATGCCTCACCCCGCCACTTCGACGCGGTCGGCGACGACTGGGATGTCGAAGCCCGCGCGACCGTCGCCCTCGATGAGGTCGGCCTGCCGCCCGAGGCCCTCGACCGCCGCATCGGCGAGCTGTCGGGCGGCGAGGCCGTGCTCACGGCGATCGCCGGCATCCGGATGCGGCGTGCGCCGCTGACGCTGCTCGACGAGCCGACGAACAACCTCGACCGCGAGGCGCGTCGGCGACTCGGCGACCTCGTCGACCGGTGGCACGGCGCGCTGGTCGTCGTCAGCCACGACGTCGCCCTGCTCGAGCGCATGGACGAGACCGCCGAGCTCTACGGCAGCCGGCTGACGACGTTCGGCGGCCCGTACTCGCTGTACGCCGACGCGCTCGGTCGCGAGCAGGATGCCGCACGCCAGGCTGAGCGAGCCGCCGCGCAGGCGGTCCGGCGCGAGAAGCGCGACCGCATCGAGACCGAGACGAAGATCGCCCGGCGCAAGGCGGCCGGGCTCAAGGCGCAACACGAGAAGCGGGTGCCGAAGATCGTCGCGAACGGGCTGAAGCGCTCGCAGCAGGTGTCGTCGGGCAAGCTGCGCACCGAGGCATCCGATCGCGAGTCGGCCGCGCGTGCCGCACTGGATGCCGCCGAACGCCGCGTGCGCGACGACGACACCGTGCGCATCGACCTGCCCGACACCGAGGTTCCCGCCGGCCGCCGCATCGCGACGATCCGGGTGGGCGACCGCGAGTGGATCGTCCAGGGGCCCGAGCGCATCGCGCTCATCGGCCCGAACGGCGTGGGCAAGACGACGCTGCTCGAGCATCTCGTGGGCGCCGCGCCGCGGGATGCCTCGGAACCGGATGCCTCAGAAAGGGCATCCCTCACAGTGGCCCCCCTCGCGCCGGCACCCCTCGCACCGGCGTCCGCCGTCGCGCACACCGACCGGGTCGGGTACCTGCCGCAGCGCGTCGACGGGCTCGACGATGCGGCATCCGTGCTCGAGAATGTGCAGGCGGCCGCGCCGCACCTGCCGACCGCCGAGGTGCGCAATCGGCTCGCGCGGTTCCTGATCCGCGGCGACGCCGTCACGCGACCGGTGGGCGACCTGTCGGGAGGGGAGCGGTTCCGGGTGGCGCTCGCGCGCCTGCTGCTGGCCGATCCCGCGCCGCAGCTGCTGCTGCTCGACGAGCCGACCAACAACCTCGACCTCGACACGGTCGACGAGGTGGTCGCGGCGCTGTCGGCCTACCGCGGGGCGCTCATCGTGGTGAGCCACGACGACGCGTTCCTCGCGCGGCTGCAGCCCGACACCGTCATCGAGCTGTCGCGCGACCCCGGCGTCGACGACCCCGGCGGCGACGACCCCGAAGACCCCGTTCATCCGTCGCTTGTGCACGCCCAGGATGCCTGAACGCGTGCATACGTGACGGATGAACGGGGGCGGCGGGACCTCAGCGCGCCAGGAACCACCCGAGCACGGCGAGCGCGAGCACGTTGAGCACGACGGTGCCCCAGAACGCGCGGCGGAACGACCGCTTGCGGGTCTTATGGCGGAACACCTGCTGTGCGACGAGCGCGCCGGGCCATCCGGCCACGAGTCCGAGCAGCAGCAGGGTGCTCTCGGGCGTGCGACGCGCGCCCGCACGGCCGGCGGCGCGCTTGTCGAGGCCGTACGCCGCGAAGGTGACGACGCTGACGACCGCATACACAGCGGCGATCCACCACGGCAGCGGCACGATGAGCGTCGCGAGCGCGAGCGCGACGGCGAACACCACCAGCACGCCCCAGCTGAGGCCGGCGGGCAGGGGCCGCGAGAGGTCGCGCGGCCGGTCTTGGGTGCGGTCGAGACTCATCGGTCGCCTCTCATCGGGTGACGCTCATCGGTCGCCTCTCATCGGGTGATGCTCATCGGGACGTGATCATCGCGCCCGCGGCCCCGGCGATGTACGGGATCAGCCAGATCGCCCAGACGACGACGCTGAAGCGGTGGAAGTTCTGCTTCTCGTTCTCGCGGCCCCGCACCAGCACGACGATCGCCCACACGAGGTGCACGGCCATGAGCAGGATGGCGGCTGTGCCGGTCCACGCCATGAGGGTGTCGGCACCGCTCGCCTCGACGCCGGTCGCGCGCCGCTCGGCGGCGATCTGCGTCATGAGGAACGTTCCGGTCGCATCCGCGGCGAGGCCGAGGGCGAAGAACGCGACGTGCCACCACTTCAGCGTCCGCTGGATGCGTTCGGCCCACACGCCGATCGTGTAGAAGACGAGCGCGAGCGTGATGATGACGATGGCGGGCACGAGCACGTTGCGAGTCTAGGTGGATGCCACACGAGCGGAGTGTTCCGTCCGAGCGCGCGCCGACATGAGTATGGTGGGGGTCGTGTCACTGGGGTTGAGGGTCACGGTCGTGATTCCGTGCCGCAATGACGCCGATTTCCTCGAGCAGTGTCTCACCGCGCTGGCGGCGCAGACGCATCCCGTCGACCGTGTGATCGTGGTCGACAACGGCAGTACCGACGGCTCTGCCACAGTCGCGCAGCGGCACGGTGCGATGCTCGTGAAGGAGCGGCTCGTCGGCATCTGGCCGGCCGCGGCGCGCGGTTACGACGAGGCCCTCGCAGGTGGGGCGGACCTCATTGCGCGGCTCGATGCCGACTCGCGGCCGCACGCCGACTGGATCTCGCGACTCGTGCGTGCGTTCGTCGCCGACTCCGATCTCGGGGTGCTCACCGGTGGCTCGGAGTTCTACGGCGCGAGTCCGCTCGTCAATCGCCTCGGCGACCGATGGTACGTCGGCGGCGGCCACTACTGGATCAAGAAGTGGCTCGGCATCCCGCTCGTGTTCGGCTCGAACTTCGCGATGCGGGCGGCGGTGTGGCAGCGCGTGCGCGACCAGGTCGATCGCACGAACGCGCGCATCCACGACGACCTCGACCTCACGATCCGGCTGCGCGAAGACGACGGTGTGCGCTACGACCCCGAACTGCGGATGCCGGTGTCAGCCCGTCCGCTCGTGACGCAGCGCGGTCTGTGGCGACGCGTGTGGCGGGTGGTGCCGACGTTCGCGGTGAGCTGGCCCGAGGGTGCGGCGTGGAATCGCCGTGGGGATGCCGCATGGGCGCCCGACGAGGAGTGGTCGGTCGACGATGAGTGGGTCGCCGCCGACGAGGCATGGGCGGGCGACGAGGACTGGACGCCCGAGTTCGGGCGGTAGGCGCTCGCGCGCGTCCAGGTGTCGGGCGCGTTCAGGCGCCGGGGACGTTCAGGCGTCGAGCACCTCGAGGCGGACGGTGACCGGCCCGCCGTCTTCGAGCTGCTCGGCGTCGCGCACCTTCTTCTTGAGCGGCAGAACATAGGTGCCGCTCTGCTTGTCGGGGAAGATCGAGGTCGCCCACTCCGACCCGCCGACGCGCGCCTTCACGCGCACCGACCCGAACCCGCGCGGAGGCCGGGGGAGCTCCTGGATGTCGGCGCTCAGCTCTTCGGGCACCGACGTGAAGTACCACGAGGCGTCGTCGCGGGCATCCCAGCGGAACACCTCGCCCTCGAATTCGACGATCACGTGTCGGGCTCGCTGTCATCCGGGGGAGTTCCGTGCCGTTGGACGAGTCGCTGCAGGCAGTCCGCCCAACCCTCCACGTGGTTGTCGCGGTCGGCTTCGTCGGCGAACCCCGAGTGCACGACGCGCACGCGGGTCGCGGCCCCAGGGCCCGACGCATCCTTCGACAGATCCGGGTCGGTCGAGGTGCGGCCGAGGTCTCCTGACTCGGTGACCGGGTGGAGGCTCAGTTCGACCTCGGTGACGGATTCCTCCTCGCCCCGCCAGCGCCACTGCAGCCGCAGCGTATTCGGGGGCTCGAGCTCGACGATGGTCGCGTCGACGGCGATGCCGGCGGGGTCGGACGACACCGACCACGGCCCGCCGGGAACCGGCTGCACCTCGGCGTACGGGTCCATGCGCTCGGGCCAGAACCACTCGGCGATCGCGACGGGATCGGTGACGTCGTTCCAGACGACATCGGCGGGCGCGGCGACGAGCACTTCGTCGGTCAGCTCGAACATGCCGCCAACGCTAGCCCGCGTTGCCGACATGCGGGACGCCGAATCGTACACGGAGGCCGGAATCCGCTTGAGCGTCGGCGTAGAGTTGCACGATGCATCCCGAGCAGCGCAGCATCCCGGCGTTGGTGCATGCGTTCGTGCTCATGGCGAGGATCACCGTCCGCATCTCGCGAGTGACGCCGCCGACTCTCGACGGCGTGGAGTACTCGAACCTCATGGTGCGGATCCTCATCGCGCTCGATGCGACCGGTGGGTGCACGCCGAGCGAGCTGGCCGACCGGCTGGGTGTCGCGCGCAGCGCGATCTCGCGCACGCTGCGGCAACTGCACACCCGTGGCATCGTCTCGCGCCGTGTCGACACCAAGGACATGCGCTACGTGCGCCTGCGCCTGTCGGCGAAGGGGCGTCGCAGCCTCGACGAGTTCCTGGAGTCGGTGGTCGTCGCTGCCGCTGACATCGAACCGCTCGTCGATGAATTGGCGCGCGTGCTCGAGGTCGACCGCGCCGAGCTGCCGCTGCGCGAGGACGTCACGCTGCTGGAACTGCTTGACGCCCTGGGCGAGTCGGGCTCGAGCGCGGTGGCCGAACTCCTGCCGCTCGAACAGTCGCACGCCGTCGGCAGTGCGACGCCGCGGTTCGTGCTCCTCGCGGCGCGAGACCGCGGATCCGCCTCGATCGACGACATCTCGGCACTGCTCGGCATCGAGACGACGCGAGTGCTCGCGGCATCCGACCAGTTGCGCGAGGTCGGACTCGTCGTGAATCCCGATGCCGACCGGCTCACGTCCACGAGCGTGTTGACTCTGTCGACGGATGCCGCGGCGCTGGTCGATGCACAGGCGACGACGTCCGCTCCGCGCCTGCTCGAGATGCTGCGCGACCTGGACTCGCTGTGCCGATCCGCCGACCGTGTGAGCGCGACCGAGCGCTGAGACGTCCGCTCGCGTTGTCAACTATTTACAGCAGTCGTCCTGCTGTCCTAGTCTGATCGGACTGCCGCGCGACATCGCCCAGGATGCCGCCGCGCCTCGCAGAGGGGGCGATCGAGTTCTCTCCGCCCTTCGTCGGCGCATGTGGAGGGGCCCTGCGCCTGAGCCGCCTTGCCCTGGAGCACTTGTCAGCCTCCGGGGCAGGGTGGCGCCGAGCGGTCCTCTCGCCGCGGCGCGACAACGAGGACAACTAGACGCTGCCGGTCGCGCCCCACTGCCGCATCGCCTCGAGCAGGTGCGCGGGCGTGAGCATGAACATCGGTTCGAGCTCCTCCCACCCGGGCTCCTTGACGCGTCTGCTGTAGGCGGCGTGCGCGGCATCCACGGGGTTCGACTCGTCGAGCGGGCCGCCGTCTTCGCCCATGAGCGCGAGGTGGTAGATCCACAGCGACCCGTCGGCCTCGCGATGGCGGAAGGTCGCCTCGAACACGGCGCGTTCGGCGGGCAGCGTGTCGAGGCACTCGTCGTAGCGGTCGGTGAGCATCGTCATCCACTCGTCGACGACGTCTTCCTGCCCTTCGAGGATGCGTGACCTGCTGAGTTCCAGCCGCAGTCCCGGCGGCACGGTGGGCGGCATCGCGTGTCCCGCGAAGTCGCGCGGGACGGGACGGAACGGGATGCTGCGGGCCGGCAGTTCGCTCATGCGAGAACTGTCCCACATCGACACCGCGCGCGACACGGCGAAGGGCGCCCACAGGCACGTTCCCTGCCCGCCCGCCCGCCACCCCACGGCGGGGTTCCGGGCACCCCCCCGCCACCCCAGGCCTGCACTCCAGCCGCCCGACCGACCGACCGACCGTCGCGGTGCCGCGGCCGCCGGCCACCCCAACCCGCACTCCGCCCGCCCGACGGCGGGGCCGTCAGGATGCGGTGAGCACGGGAACTGGGGGAGCGGATGCCGGTTGAGGGGGCTTCCGCCATCCTCGTCGGGCGCCCGGCGGCGGGTCCCACGCCCAGCGGGCGGCGGACTTCGACCGCAGTTCGACGGGTGGCCCGTCGCCACGGCGGTCGAGCACGAACCGACCCGAGGCGTCGCGGTCGATCTTCCAGCCCCGGTGGTGGATCAGGAGGTGGTGGAAGCGACACAGCAGCACGCCGCGTGCGATATCTGTGCGGCCCTTGTGCGCCGACCATTCGTCGCAGTGATGCGCCTCGCAGTAGGACGCGGGCACGGTGCAGCCGGGGATGAGGCATCCGCCGTCGCGGGTCGCGAGGGCTATCCGCTGCTTCGGGGTGTACAGCCGTTGCTCGCGGCCCACGTCGAGCGGGTTGCCGTTGGGGTCGACGGTGAGCAGGCGCGTGCCGGATTCGCAGACGGCCCGGTCGATGACCGATCCGGGCAGCGCGAGGCCGCGGTCTTCGGTGTGGCCGGTGGCGAACATCCGCCCGAACGCGTCGCGCCGCCCGGCAGGACCCATGCCGTGGGCGGGGTCGGTGACGACGACGAGCCGCACGCCGGGCTGCCGTGCGCCGAACACGTCTTCGGCGGATGCGAGCATGCCGGCGCGGATGACGCTCATCAGCAGGTCGTACGACAACTGCTCGTTCGACCGCGGATCCTCGACGAGCTGGTCGGCCTGAGCCTGCTCATCGGCGGACACGAATCGGGGTCCGCCGCGGCGCGGGCGCAGGGCAGCGTCTTCGAGCGCCGACACGGCCGCGAAGCCCTCGTCGTCGTAGATGATGTGCGAGTGGTGGTTGCCGTCGCGGTCGGTCCACTTGCGGTGCGAGCGCTTCTCGAACCGGGCGGCGAACCGCTCTTCGGCGCCGGTGGGGTCGATCTGGTCGCGCACGGTGCGCGCCCGCTTCGCGAGTTCCTCGACGGGCAGATCGGATGCCTCGATTATCAGCTGCTCCGCCGCGATCGACCACACCTCGACGACGTCCTCAGCGGGCCGGCCGTCGATGGCAGGCGGCTCGCCGAGCCCACGCCGGATGGCTTCGTGCTGGTCGGACGAGATCTCGCCGCGCAGCATCGCGGCCCGCAGCGGCGCATGCCACACCATCGGCATCGCAGGTGCCGCCGGCGCCCCGGCATCCGACTCGCCGGCATCCGGGCCCTCGCCGCCCGGAACCGAAGCATCCAGCAGCCCACCGGAAACCGCGACACCCAAGCCGTCAGCGCCTTCATCGAGCAGCGACGACCCGACCGAGACGGCCCGCCGCGCCTCGGCGGCCGAACCTCCGGTGATCGACTGGATCAGCCCGACCGGAGACCGATGCCCCCGCACGGCCGCCATACCGCCGTGGCCGCGCTCGCGTGCGGACCGCGACGCGACCACACCCGCCGCGATCACCGACACCCGGTCGACGCAGCGCCGCAGATCGGCGGTGCAGCCCAGCAGCCGCTCGACGTCGGAATCGCTCAGCGCGGCGATCGCACCCGGCAGCGCATCAGCCTCGACATCGAGCCCATTCACCGCAGCGAGGGCCTCGAGCACCTCGTACGCATCTGCGATGAATGTCATAGCTACACTCTTCCAGAAACGCACCACATTAGCACTAATATTCGAGAATCTGTGGAGAAGTCGTCAAATCCCGGCCTGGGGAGGAAGCGATGACCCGGGACGCCCGTCGTCACTCCGCTTCGCGCAGCATCCGTTCGAAGCGCCCCAGGTACTCGTCGTAGAACGACGGCACCGGATGCCACTTGCCGGGCACCCGCGCCATCGCAACGGCCAGGCCCGCCCAGGCTTCTGGTGCCGGGTGCGCAGGTGACACCTCGCCCAGCATCGCCAGCTCGCACACGGCCTCGAGCGCGAGGTCGAGGTCGCCGGCGGGGGAGTTGACCCGCCGCAGCGACTGCCAGAAGTGGTCGAATGCGTCGTCGATGTCTCCGGCGGCGCTCGCGAAGCGCCCGGATGCCAGCGACGACAGTTGCAGCACCCATCCGGATGCCTCGGAGTATCCGCGGAACGCCCGATCCTGTGCCGAGTCGGCCGCAGCGAAGTCGCCCACGGCCAGGCACGCCCGCGCGAGCAGCACCTCGAGTCGCGTCTGGGCGAACGTGGTGTGCGACCAGAGCGGACCGAACGCTTCCGGCTCGTCGAAGTCGGCGGGAGAGTTCGGCGCGTACGCGTCGAGCAGCATGTCGCTCACGAGCATCTGCGATCGGCGCGGATCGAGCGGCAGCCACAGCGCGTCGATGCGTGCACGGTGCTCGTCGGTGGCTTCGAGGCCGTGGTGCACGATGACGGCCTCGAGCGACTCGTGCAACTGGTCGATCTCGTCGTCCCAGTCGGCGCGTTCCCGAAGCACGTGGTCGGACCCGTCGATGTACGGCTGCCATTGCGTGGCCGAGCCGACGACGGATGCCGCATCCGCCGGCTTGGCAGACCCGGCGGCTGCCCGCATCCGCAGTTCTTCTTCGACCTCGGCGGTGAACCAGTCATCGATCCGCGCTCCGACGTTCGTAGCGACGACCAACGCGAGGTCGGCCCACTCGCCGCTGTCGGGCGCGCCCGTCACGAGCGAGCCGTCGATGTGGGCGAGCTCGATGATCGCCTGCAGCAGGTAGTCGGCGTCGGAGACTCCGTTGTCGGGGATCATCAGGCTCTGCGTGAAGCGGTCGTAGGCACCGACGTGATCGCCGATTAGCGCGGCGAGGCGACCGGCACCGAGGTCGCGAACCTGCAGGTACCACCACGGCACCCCCTGCTGGATCACACCGTCGATGGCGACGAGTGCGTCTTCGTTGCGTCCGGCGTCGAGCAGCGCCCGCGCTCGCAGCCCCTCAAGGTCGAAGTACGGTGCCAGCTGCTCATCGATGGGGGAGTCGGTCGCCCCATCGGCGCGCGAGGCGATGAGGCGCCGCAGTCGCCGTTCGGTGCCGCGAAGATCGTCGCCGTTCCACACGCCTGCGAGCTGTTCTCGCCAGTCCTTGGCAAGGAACAGCTGCGGGTCTGCATCGCTTGCGCGCAAAGCGCTGAGCCACCCCCGTAGCCGCTCGAACTCATCCCGTCGATCGTGTGCGCCGCGCACGGTGAGGGATGCTTCGTCCACCCACCGCCGCGCACTGATCACGTCGCGTGCCCCCACGTGTGTTCCCCTGTCCTGCGAGGTGCCCCGGTGTCGCCGGCTCCCCATTCCCTCGCGAAGTGCGCTCAGCATATCCGCGGATGCGGACAGTGCCGCACCTGCTCACCCGTGGGACCCAACCGCCTGCCTCAAGGTCGCTGAGCGAGCGCAGCGAGACGAAGCGCAGCCACCCGCAACGCGCCCTCAACCCCAGACCCGCTACGGTATAGCTGTCGTTTCGTCTCGCTGGGGGAGATATGGCCGACACCCCGCCGCCGTCTGCGCCGCCACCTGGGTGGTACGCCGAGTCTGCCCGCGCACAGCGACTTCGCTGGTGGAACGGATCCGAATGGACCAACCACTACCAGCTCGTCGTGCAGGCACGCACGCCCGCTCCGCCCGAGGAGCTCAGCACTCCGCTCGACGAAGACATCGAGGACGATGCCGACCTGCTCGCCGCGCCGCAGTCGGCCGCGCAGCCCGGTCCGCAGCCGGCGACCGAGCCGCCTCCGCTGACGCGCGCTGAGCGCGCCGCTCGCGAGCGCGCCGCATCGGTCGACACGCAGATGAATCCGATCGTGGCTGTGTCGACGGCGACGATGACGGATGCCGCTCCCGCAGAGGATGCACCGGATTCGGCCGAGCCGACGTCGACGGATGCCACCCCCGAGCCAGAGCCGGCGGTGATGGCCACGCCGATCACCGCGCGGGTCTTCCCTGACGGTGCTTCGCGCCCGGCCGAGCCTGTGGCGCAGCCTGCGCGGCGCGACCCGGCCTACCCCGACCAGATCACGACGCCGGATCGCCCCGTTCGTCCGCTCGTCTATGCACCGCAATCGAGCCGCTACACGGGCGACCAGCCGGTGATCGTCGACCCGTCAGCCGGAAACGGCCTGGCATCGACATCGGTCGCGCTGATCGCGGCGAGCGCGGTGTGCGGCGTCGTCGCCTACTTCATCCGCCCGTCGAGCGAGATGGTCGCCGATGTCGCGTGGACGCTCGCTGCGGCCTTCGTGGTCGCGGCGTTCATCCTCGCGGTCGCGGGCTTGGCGGTCGCGGTGCAGCGGCCGACGCGCAAGGGGTGGGCCGTGGTCGCGCTCGTCGTGTCGTCGCTGCTGCTGCTGGGGCTCATCGGGCTGCTCGCACTGCCCCTGTTCACCATCGCTCTCTGATCCTTGGGCAAAACCTGAGGAAACCTTGGGGCGTTCTGGATTGACAACTGGAACCTGTCGGGGCGACGCTCGTTCGGGATGGAAAGTCGCGTTCAGCGCGCGGCACCATCGCACTTCGGCGGAACCTGGATGCCGAAGACCCGAATGATCAATCAACCCTGGGGAGGGTACGCGCATGCGTGCAACATTCAAGAACTACCTTGATGCCGAGAAGGCTCGCCGCGAGGAAGAGGGCAACGACAAGGGCTTCTCGCTCATCGAGCTCATCATCGTCGTCGTGATCCTCGGCATCCTCGTCGCGGTCGCGATCCCGCTGTTCGCCAACATCCAGTACCAGGCGCAGCTCAACGCGCTGAAGGCGGCTGCTGCGAACGGTGCCACCGCTGCTGCGGCCGCGCTGGCCCAGAACCCGGCCGAGGACCCTGACGACGCGGCCGCGACCGCAGGCGATGACGGAATCGAGGTTGTGCTCGATCCCGCGGCGCCGACCACGATCGATGGCATCTGCGCAACCGCGTCGCACGACGACTGGACGATCAACGACGGCGATCTGCCGATTGAGTCGGGCCCAGGCTGCTAACCCGCACTTGACACCACTTGGGCCGGAGGAGCGATCCTCCGGCCCAAGTGGCATGATGGCTACGGGACAACTGCCACTGGGGAGGTGGGCAGGTGCAACGACGCCGTTTCGGCGACGAGGGATTCAGCCTGGTCGAGATCATCATCGCGATGCTCATTCTTGGGATCATCGCGATCGCTCTGCTGCCTCCGCTGTGGCAGGGCATCCGCTTCGCGTCCGAGCAGGCGCACGTCGCGACGGCGACGCGGCAGCTCAACGCGCTGATCGAAGAGGCGCGCGAGGCGCAGTCTTGCACGGCGGTCAATGGTCTCGCGCCGTCGGCGTATGAAGATGGTGTCGAGGTTCCGATTGGGGACCCGCACGACTTCACCGTCGCGAACAGCGGTGGGGCCTGCACGCCCGCATCACTCATCACCATCCA
>JAUHVN010000392.1 GCA_030425055.1 Actinomycetes bacterium
GGGCAGCAGCCATCCGTCGGGGCACCGCCAGAACCGCACGTGGTGCCGCTGGGCGGGATTGCCGTCGACCTCCTGCTGGTAAGCGAAGTCCTGCTGCCGGCCGAAGAGGAACAGCGGGCTCACCGGTGCTTCGTGGTAGCTGCGGCGCGTGAGGGTCGATGCGACGATGCGCCACGACGACCCGAGGGTGACCGGGTCGGCCTTGGTCCAGGATGCCTCCTGCATCACGTGATGGATCTGCTCGGCATCGCCGAGGAAGGCGAGGTTGACGGGGTCGCCGAGCAGTCCGTCGCTCGTGCGCGCCCGGCCGATGAAGTAGTCGGGCACGTAGATCGTGGTGAGGATGCGGTGCAGCCGCGGCAGCACGAGGTAGGCGAGCAGCACCCAGAACGCGATGGCGAACGGGATGCCCCACCAGCCCACCCGGAACGTCTCGGTGAGGCTGAGGTAAGCCAGCCACAGCGCCGCGAGGCCCGCGAAGACGAAGAAGAACCAGTCGATCGCGATGCCGACCGAGAACGCGCGCCGACGGTGCGGCGCCCGCTCTTCGGTCTCGGCATCCATCGTCACTCCCAGAGCGCCTGCTGCGGTGTGTAGCCGAAGGCCGTTTCGACGAGGTCGTCGGGCAGATCGGCGATCGACGCGGGCTGCCAGCGCGGCGACCGGTCCTTGTCGATCAGCTGCGCCCGTACGCCCTCGGGAAGGTCGGGCTGCGTCGTGACGAACCACATCACGACGCCGTACTCCTGCGCGAGCACGTCGCGCACCGACGCGGCCTCGCGGGCCCGGCGCACCGACTCGAGGGTCACCGCCATGCCGGTGGGCGAGAGTCCCGCCATCAGCTCGGCGGTCTGCGCGGCCTCGGGCTCGGGGCGCGCGTGCAGGCGGGCGACGACCTGCTCGAGCGTCGGCGCCGAGAACGCGTCGTCGATCCACGGACGCGCCGCTTCGAGCCGCGACGGCTCGGGCGTCTCGTCGAACAGCAGCACGAGCTCGGTCGGTCCCGTCGGGTCGGCCCGCGTCTGCAGCGCGTCGACGAGCGAGGCGAGGTGGTCGCTGGGCACGAAGTGGTCGGCGAAGCCCGCGTAGATCGCATCGGAGGCATCCATCGTCATGCCCGTCACGCCCAGGTACTCGCCGACGCGACCGGGCGCACGGCCCAGCAGCCACGTGCCGCCGACATCGGGGGTGAAGCCGATGCGGGTCTCGGGCATCGCGAGCTTCGACCGCTCGGTCACGACGCGGATCGCCGCGTGACCGGCCAGACCGACCCCGCCGCCCATCGTGACGCCGTCGGCGAGCGCGACCACGGGCTTCGCGTACTCGGCGATGCGCGCGTTCATCGCGTACTCGGCGCGGAAGAAGATCGCCGCCTGCTCGGGGTCGCCCGAACGGATCTGCTGCGCGAGGCCGCGCACGTCGCCGCCGGCGCAGAGCCCACGCTCCCCGACCATGTCGTGGTCGAGCGCGTTGAGCGCCTCGGGGCGATTGAGCGTCAAGTGGCCCACGCCCAGGTCGGATCCGACCAGGACGCGGGAGGGAGCGGAATCCGTCACATCGGCAACGTTACCGGGCCGAAACCGCCACGATATGGTGTGGGATGCCACGACGACGGGAGGGTGACGGATGCCCGACGGCCAGGTGATCGAGTTCGCAGGGATCACGAAGCGATTCGGCGGGATCACCGCGGTCGACGGCCTCACCGGCCGCGCCGCACCCGGCGTGGTGACCGGCTTCCTCGGGCCCAACGGCGCCGGCAAGACGACGACGCTGCGGATGCTGCTGGGCCTGGTCGCTCCCACCGCGGGTCGCGCGACGATCGGCGGGCAGCGCTACGCCGAGCTGAAGCATCCGCTGCAGACCGTCGGGGCGACGCTCGAGGCATCCAGCTTCCACCCCGGCCGCACCGGTGCGGCGCACCTCACGATCTACGCGCAGGCCGCCGGCCTCGCGCGCACGCGCGTCGACGAGGTGCTGGGCCTCGTGGGTCTCGGGGATGCCGCAGGACGCAAGGTCGGCGGCTACTCGCTCGGGATGCGGCAGCGCCTGGGGCTCGCCTACGCACTGCTGGGCGACCCGGGCGTGCTCGTGCTCGACGAGCCGGCGAACGGTCTCGACCCCGAGGGCATCCGGTGGATGCGGGGCTTCCTCGGTCAGCTCGCGCGCGAGGGCCGCACGGTTCTCGTGTCGTCCCACCTGCTCGCCGAGGTGCAGCAGACCGTCGACGCGCTGCTGATCATCTCGCGCGGCCGACTGGTGTTCCAGGGTGCGCTGAACGAGCTCGCCGATCCGGGCGAGTACGCGACGGTGGTCGATGCGCCGGATCGCGCGGCGCTGGCGGCCGCGCTGACCGAGGCCGGGATCGGTCACGACGTGCTGCGCTCGGGCTTCATCGCCCACGGGGCGAGCACAGCCGACGTCGGCGCGACGGCGGCTGCCGCGGGGGTCGCCCTCTCGCTGCTGCAGCGGCGCGGGCCCGCGCTCGAGGAGGTCTTCCTCGAGCTGGTCGACGGCACGCGCGTGCACGAGAGCGCGTCGGGGGCCGTCGCGGCGCCGGTGGTGATGGAGGGCGGGGCCGAGCCGGAGCCGGAGCCCGAGGTCGAGGTCGAGCACGAGATCGCGGCCGAGCCGGAGCCTGAGAGCGCGGCCGAGTCGGAGCCCGCGACGGAGCCGGAGGGCGAGACGGAG
>JAUHVN010000393.1 GCA_030425055.1 Actinomycetes bacterium
CGATCTCGGCGATGAGGGGCCAGCCCCCGGCGTTCGAGAGCACCTCGGCGTCGGGTCCGGCATCCGCACCGGCGATGACGACCGTGCGGGGTCCGCGCTCGAGCACGGTGGGCAGGTCTCCCGGCTCATCGGGCACGTCCGAACCGCCGATGCCGCCGCCGCCCTGGTAGAGCGCACCGGATGCCTCGTCCTCGGGTTCCTCCTCGACGGGAGGCCCGTCCGGGTCCGCGGTGCCAGGAGCGGCCTCGACGTGCGGCATCCCCAACCAGTCGGGGAGCTCGCCGGCGAGGGGCTCGCGCAGCGGCACGTTGAGGTGCACCGGACCCGCCGAGCGCAGCCCGACGCCGAGCGCGGCGTCGAAGGCCTCGTCGGCCACGGTGCACAGCAGCGCCGTCTGCGGCGCGTCGCCGATCGGGTCGAGTGCGTCGGGAACCGGCAGATCGGCCTCGTAGCGCACGCTCGGCGAGTACATGCCGGGCTGGCGGGTCGTCTGGTTGGCCCCGACGCCGCGCAGCTCGGGCGGGCGGTCGGCGGTCAGGAGGATGAGGGGGACGCCGGCGTGATGCGCCTCGAGCGCCGCGGGCAGCAGGTTGGCCGCCGCGGTGCCCGACGTGCAGACGACGACGGCCGGCACTCCCGACTGCCGGCCGATGCCCAGCGCCGTGAACCCGGCGACGCGCTCGTCGATGCGCACGTGCAGCCGAACCGCATCCCGCTCCTCGAGCGCGGCCGCCACGAGGGCGAGCGCCTGCGAGCGCGAACCGGGGCTGACCACGAGATGGCGCACGCCGCGCTCCACGAGGCGTCCGAGCAGCGCCGCGGCCCCGTCGGTCGCCGGCGATGCCGTGGTGCGCGGGTCGGGCGGCGCGTCGCCGATGCTCACGTCAGCCGACGGCGCCGCGCTGCTCGCGGCCGTCCTCGTCGCCGTCGCCGCGATCGGCGCCGTGCGCCGGCGGGTCGGAGGGCGCCGTGTCGGACGCGGCGGCCTGTCCGGGTGCCGCGTCGTCGGCGTACGGCAGGTTCCACTTCGGGTCGTCGTCTTCCGCGTCGAGCTGGGCGAGCTCCTCTTCGAGCCGGCGGATGCGCTCGTCCTGATCGGCGATCGAGCCGATGGAGCCGAGGAACTCGGGGTCGTCGTCGGGTGCGCGGCGCGCGGCCATCGTCGACGCGCGTGCGCGGCCGATCGTGAGCCACAGCAGACCCCCGACCACGGGCAGGAGGACGACGATGAGGATCCACGCGCCCTTGCGCACGCCGCGGTGGCGGGTGGGCGGCTGCACGGCGCAGTCGACGATGGTGAAGACCCAGAATGCGGTCGCCACCAGAGCGAGGATCAGCAGCACCCGAGGCACCCCTCCATCCTAGGCGCGCGACCGCGGTGGCGGCCGGGTCGTGACCGAACCGTCGCAGACGGGTAAGATTCCCGGCGCTTACGATGGAGGGATGCGCGCCCGCTCCGTCCTCGTCTACTCGGTGCTGCGTCTGCTCGCGTTCCTGGTGCCCTTCGGTCTGCTGATGCTGCTGCCGATCGGACGGGAGTTCTACTGGCTGTCCGCCCTCTTCGCGGCCATGATCGGCCTGAGCATCTCGCTGCTGTTCCTGCGCACGCCGCTCGACGAGGTCAGCACGGGGCTGGCCGAGCGTCGCGAGGCGCGCAAGCGCGAGGCATCCGACGAACAGGTCGAGGACGCCGCGACCGACGACGTGTGAGGTCGCCCGGAGACCGTCGAGGTCAGCCGACGAACGCCCACGCGAGGAACGCGCCGTAGCCGAGCGACGTGAGCGACGTCAGGGCGAGGGCGACGACGAGCTCTTGCGGATGCCGGTACGTCCACACGATGAGGATGGCCGGCAGCGCCGCAAGCAGCGCCAGCAGCGTCAGCCACGCGATCGGATAGAACAGCGCCAGGAAGATCGCGATCGCGAACGGCGCGAGCACGAACAGGCTGAACAGCCACCGCGTCGCGGTGCGCCCGATGAGCACAGTGAGCGTGCGCTTGCCGGCGGCGCGATCCTGGTCGATGTCGCGCAGGTTGTTCGCCAGCAGCACCGCGCACGCGATCAGACCGGCGCCGACCGCGCCGAACCAGGCCTCCTGCGGCAGCGAGAACGCCTGCACCCACGTGGTGCCGAGCGTCGCGACGAGCCCGAAGAACACGAACACGAACAGCTCGCCGAGACCGTAGTAGCCGTACGGCCGCTTGCCACCCGTGTAGAACCAGGCGGCCGCGATGCACACCAGCCCGACGGCGATCAGCCACCACTGCTGCGTGCGGATCGTGATCGCGAGGCCGGCGACGGCCGAGATCGCGAAGAACGCGAACGCGACGGCGAGCACCGTGCGCGGCTTGGCCTTCTTCGACGCCGTGAGCCGCTCGGGACCCACCCGGTGGTCGTCGGTTCCGCGCACGCCGTCGCTGTAGTCGTTGGCGTAGTTCACGCCGATCTGCAGCGACACCGACACGATGAGGCAGAACAGCGCGATCACCCAGTGGAACTCGTCGACGACGACCATCGCCGCCCCCGAGCCGATCACGACGGGCGTCACCGCGAGCGGCAGCGTGCGCAGCCGGGCCGCCCCGATCCAGTCGCGTGCGGTCGCGGGCTTCACCTGCCGGGGGTCGCGCGAGACGTGCGCCTTCTGGGGGTTGCCGCGCGGGGGCTGCTTCTTGG
>JAUHVN010000394.1 GCA_030425055.1 Actinomycetes bacterium
GACTTTCGCGCTTCAGAGGGGCTGCGAGCGCTACTCGAACGGATGCACCGCGCCGACGGCCGCGCGTGGTCGAGCGATCCCGAAGCGGCAGACCTCATGCGGTACGCCGCCACTCGCTTCGCGGCGCTCGCCCGCAAGCACGGCCTCGACCCCTGGGAGGCGGCTGCGGCTGCCTTCGATGCCATGCGGGCACCGTGGGTACGGCGCGCGGAAGACCCCTGGGCGGTCGTGACCCGAGCGGTCCAGGTGACCTGCATCGCCGAAGAACGCGCACGCGGGCTGCTCTGCTCTGTGCACCAAGCACGCCGTACTCGCTACGCCGGCTTCCACGATGTCGAGCGATTCAGTGACCGCGAGAACCCGCTCACCGAGTACCACGCGGCGCTCTCGACATCGCCGGACTCAGACCCGCGATCCGCCGAGCTGCCGGACGTCACCGCTGCCGTCGATGACGCAGTGGCCGTGTTCGAACTCCTCGGGTGGCCCGCAGACCACGCGCGATCGAGCGTCGACTACGTCTGCACACGGCTCGGGGATGCCGCGTCCCGGCCGGCCGCGTATGACCTGCTGCGTCGCGACAAGGCCGCGCGAGTCGTCCTCGACCTCCCGGGCTACGCGTGGCGAACGATGCTCACTGTCCTTCTGGGAGTGCCGGATCCCGCGCAGCGGCAGACGGCGGCTGGCCGCGGCATCCTGGTGCGTCTCCTCATCGGTGAGACGATCGACTCACTTCTTGACGACGACCGGCTCGTCACCCGCATTCAGAAGAATCTCCCGGCGGTGCAGCGATGAGTTCCGCCCCGGGTGTCGAACTCGAGCGCTCGATCGATTCCATCCAGATCGGCGCCCGGCACCGCACCGACCTCGGCGATCTCGAGTCGCTCGCGGAGTCGATCCGGCAGCACGGCCTTCTTCAGCCGATCACGGTCACCCCCGAGGGCCTGCTCGTCTGCGGCAGACGGCGGCTTGAGGCGCTCCGCCTGCTCGGGATGCGCAAGGTGAATGTGTGGGTGCGCGCGGGGATCTCCGGCCGACTCACGGAGCTCCTCGCCGAGCAGGACGAGAACACCCTCCACAAGGGGCTCACGCTGACGGAAACGGCCACGCTGTATGCCGAGTGCAAGAAGCTCCTCTCAGAAGACGCGTCGCGCCGGCAAAAGGCATCCCGATTCGGATCGCCGTCAACGCCAGGAATGGACGGTGCCGTTACCGTAACGGCACCGCAAACGACCCCTGCTGGAGATGCCCGCGTCCAGGCTGCCGTGATAACCACCGGCAAGCAGGGGTACACGACGCTCGAGCGCGTCAACTCGATTCAGCAGGTGGCAGCCGATGAGTCGGTGGACCCAGAGATCAGGGCACGCGCCGACACGACGCTCGCTGCGGTCGACGCAGGTGCCAGCGTGCGCCCCGCGTTCGAAGCGATCACCGGCGAGCTCGCCGCCGCCGACCTCGATGCGATGGCGCGGGCGCCTGATCAGTCCCCCGAACTGCGGGAGGCAGCCGAGACCGCCGCTGCGCGACTCCGCGCCGGCGAGGAGCCCTCCACCGGCGAGAAGCCCGAGATAGTGGCGCGGAAGGCGCTCGCGCGAGCCCGCTCCGACGCCGACAACAAAGCACGGGATGCTGCCGCCCAAGTGCGCCGATTCGCCTTCACCTGGAACGACCTGCGTGAGTGGTGGTCGGGCTACGACCCCGCCGTACTCGCCGAAGGCACGACGGCCGAGGACTGGGCGGCGTTCGAGGCAACCCTCGAGGGCAGCCTCGCATTCGCTGAGGAGATCAGACGCCGGCGCGGGGAGACGTAGTGCACCTGTCGTTCGAGTACATCCCTCCTCGATCGGACCAACATGCTTCCCACCTCCTTTCGCCGCCGCGCCGCCCTCGTCGGAGCGATCACCCTCTGCGTCGCGCTTTTCACCGTGACCGTCGTCGGGATCATCGGCCTCACAATGCCGGCGCAGGAGCAGGACCCTGATCCTGTCAACGTCCGGGCCCAGTCGCAGGAAGCACCGTCGGCCCCCGGTGTGCTCACTCCTCATCGCGTACGACTCTCCTCTGACCCGGAAGCGTCAGCCCGTGCGGTCGCGATGGCCGTTCTGACGTGGGACACCCGAGGTCCCACCGATCCGCTGGACTGGGCACAGCCACTCGTCGACCTCGCCGACGCCGAAGACGCGGCAGCTGTCGCCGCGGACGTGCGCGGATATCTGCCGACGGCCGAACAGTGGGACAGCCTCCAGATGTATGGGACGCGCCAGTGGCTCACGATCGACGCGGTTGCCGTGCCTGACGCCTGGACCACCGCCCTCGAGCAGGCAGCGCCGGGCCAGCTCCCACCCGGTGCGGTTGCCGTGACGGTCACCGGCACGCGCCACCGCGACGGCATCTGGGAGACCGAGCACGTCACCTCCGCGCGGCCCGTGGCCTTCACCGTCTTCCTTGCGTGTCCCCCCGCCGAGCGGTGCCGTCTGCTCCGGCTGTCCCGCGTCGACGCACCCTTGAGATGAGGCGCCGTGCGCAAGCTTCTCGCGTTGCTCGTGATGCTGCTGTTTACCCTGCCGATCGCCGGTACGGCCTCTGTCGCACTGCTGGTGAACCCCGCGTTGGCCTCGTGTGCGACGACATCGCTTGTCGTCGGGCCGATCCCTGATTCACTGACCGCGACCGC
>JAUHVN010000021.1 GCA_030425055.1 Actinomycetes bacterium
GGTGCTCGTCGAGCGCTGACCCCCTGGACACCGGTCACGCGGGGGAGGAACGTGGTGCGGGGAGAGAGTCACCCTGGGAGGAATCATGTTCACACCCGACAAGCCCTTCGGCAGCTTCTCCGTCGACGACATCGCCGCCGCGGCCGCTTTCTACTCCGACAAGCTCGGATTGCCTGTCGACGTCAACGACGAGATGGGATCGATGCGGATCGCGCCGCCCGGTGGCAGCCCGATCTTCGTGTACTCGAAGGAGAACCACGAGCCGGCGACCTTCACCGTGCTGAACTTCTCCGTCGATGACGTCGAAGACGCCGTCGACGACCTGAACTCGCGCGGCGTGGTCACCAAGATCTACACCGACCCCGACTTCGGCACCGACGAGAAGGGCATCTCGCGCGGGTTCGAGGGCGGTCCCGACATCGCGTGGTTCAAAGACCCCGCGGGCAACGTCATCTCGCTCATGGTCGTGCCCGAGGGCATGATCTGACGCGGCTCAGGGGAGTGCCGGCCAGTCGGCCGGGCCACCCGTGCCGGCGGGGTAGCTCTCGAGAGGCACTTCGTCCCTCCGCCAGGCATCCAGCACGGGCTGCACGATGCGCCAGCACTGCTCGGCGGAGTCGCCGCGCACCGACAGCGCGGCGTCGCCGTCGAGGATCCCGGAGATCACCTCGCCGTAGGCCTTGAGGGCGCCCTCGCCGAGATCCGCGGCGAGCACGGCGCGCTCCAGCTCGAACGGATCGTCTCCGCCGTTGACGTCGATCTCGAGCGACATCTGATCGGGACCGAGAACGAACCGCAGCACCGAGCCGCGCGAGTCACCGGTGAGCCCGGCGGGCAGATGCCGCACGGGACGGAACGTGATCACGATCTCTGCATCGCGGCCGGTGAGCGCCTTTCCCGAGCGGAGGGTGAAGGGCACTCCTGTCCATCGTGCGGTGCGCACCTCGAAGGCGACTTCCGCGAGGGTCTCGGTCTCGCGGGAAGCATCCACTCCGTCTTCATCGGTGTAGTCGGGAAGACTCCGCCCCGCCACCGAGCCGGCGGTGTACCGCGCTCTCCGAGAGGATCGGACGGCGTTGTCGTCCCAGATGTACGTCGCGCGCAGCACCGCGCCCGTGCTGTCGCGGAGGTCTCGTTCGTCCAGGGTCGCCGGCGGCTCCATCGCCAGGAAGGCGAGCACCTGCAGCAGGTGGCTCTGGATCATGTCGATCAGCGCACCGGCGCGGTCGTAGTATCCCGCACGCCCCTCGAGTCCGAGCGACTCGTCGTACCGCACGACCACCGACTCGATGTGCTCGGCAGACCACACGGGCTCGAACACCCGATTGGCGAAGCGCACGCCGAGGATGTTGAGCAGGGTGGAGCGGCCGAGGAAGTGGTCGACCCGGAAGATCCGGTGCTCGGGGACGAGCCCCGTGATGGTCTGATTCAGGGCACGGGCGCTGGCTTCGTCGGTGCCGAAGGGCTTCTCGAGTGCGAGAACGGTGTCAGCGGGAAGTGCGACCTCGCGCAGCGCTTCGCAAGCGGCCGCTGCGATGGCCGGCGGAACCGCGAAATAGAGTGCGAGCCTGCCCGACGTCTCGCCGATGAGGCGGGTCAAGTCGGCGGTCTTCGTGATGTCGGCCTGCTCGTAGCGCGTGGATGCGATTGCGGAGTACGCCTCCTCGGCGTCGATCCCGGCGAAGGCCTCGCGGACGACCTTCCGCCAGTGCGCTTCCGTCCAGTCGTCCATGCCCGCACCGTGCAGCTTCACGCGGCGTCCCGGTTCGCGTGCCAGCAGCTGGCCGAGGGCCGGCAGCAGCAGTCGGGAGGTGAGGTCTCCCGACGCGCCGAGGATGAGCAGGGTCGTCTCCGTCGCCATGTCGGCCACGATAGCGGCCTGCAAGAATCGGGGACATGCCGGCACCGATCGAGGACTACGCGCTCATCACCAGCTGCCGCACCGCGGCGCTGGTCTCGAAGGAGGGCAGCATCGACTGGCTGTGCGTGCCGCGGTACGACTCGGCGTCGGTCTTCGGCGCGCTGCTGGGCGACGAGGACCACGGATGCTGGCGCCTGCGCCCCACCGACCGCTCGGCGACCGTCACGCGGCGGTACGACGGAGACACGTTCCTGCTCATCACGCGGTGGGAGACGCGCGACGGCATCGCCGAGGTGCACGACTTCATGCCCGTCGACGGCCCGCGGGTCGACCTCGTGCGCCGCGTCGTCGGCATCGAGGGCACCGTCGAATTCGACCACGAGGTGCGGTTCCGCTTCGACTACGCCCGCTCGCTGCCGTGGGTGCGGCAGGTCGGCACCGAGTTCGTGCCCGCCGTGCTCGCGATCGCGGGCCCGGACGCCCTCTTGCTGCGGGGGGCGACGCTGACGCCGTCCGACCGCGCCCACACCGGCACGATCTCTGTCACGGCGGGTCGGTTCACCGACCTCACCCTCACGTGGTTCCCGTCGCACCACGATGCACCCGAGCCCACCGACGCCGACACGGCGCGCGAGCGCACCCGACGCTGGTGGACCGAGTGGGCCGAGGGCATCGACCACGCCGGTCCGCACCACGACGAGGTCGTGCGGTCGCTGCTGGTCCTGCGCGCGCTGACCCACGAGGACACCGGCGGCATCGTCGCCGCGGCGACGACGTCGCTGCCCGAGCAGTTCGGCGGGTCGCGCAACTGGGACTACCGGTACGTGTGGCTGCGCGACGCCGCGCTCACGCTGGAAGCCCTGCTCGACCACGGCTTCGTGCGCACGGCGCAGCGCTGGCGGCAGTGGCTGCTGCGCGCGGTCGCCGGCGATCCCGCCGACACCCAGATCATGTACGGCATCGCCGGCGAGCGCGATCTCGCCGAGCGCGAGCTCACGAGCCTGCCCGGCTATCGCGGCTCGGCGCCGGTGCGCATCGGCAACGGCGCCGTCGACCAGTACCAGGCCGACGTCATCGGAGAGGTCATGGTCGCCCTCGAGGCCACCCGAGCAGCCGGCGTCGCCGAGACCGAGTTCTCATGGAGCCTGCAGCGCGCCCTGCTCGGCCAGGTGGTCGAGTTCATCGACCGCCCCGACCAGGGCATATGGGAGATCCGCGGCGAGGCCCGCATGTTCACCCACTCGCGCGTCATGATCTGGGCCGCGCTCGACCGCGGTGTGCGCGCCGCGCGCCGCGGCGGACTCGAAGGAGACGATGCGCTGTGGGCGCGGCTGCGGGATCGCGTGCGGGCGGAGATCGACGAGCACGGGTTCGACGCCGACCGCAACTCCTTCGTGCAGCACTACGGATCACCCGAGGTCGACGCCTCGCTGCTGCTGCTGCCGCAGGTGGGGTTCTGCGCCTACGACGATCCGCGGATGCTGGGGACCGTCGCCGCGCTCGAGTCCGACTTGCTGCGCGACGGGCTGCTGCGCCGCTACCGTACCGAGGCGGGGGTCGACGGGCTCACCGGCGACGAGCATCCGTTCCTCGCGTGTTCGTTCTGGCTCGTCGAGCAGTACGCGTGCTCGGGTCGCATCGACGACGCGAACGCGCTGATGGACCGGCTGTGCGCGCTGGCCAACGACGTCGGGCTGCTGTCGGAGGAGTACGACATCGCCGGCGACCGCCAGGCCGGGAACACCCCGCAGGCACTGTCGCACCTCGCGCTCGTGCGCGCGGCCGACGCGCTCGTCGGCCACTCCGGCCGCGCGGCCAAGCGGATCTGACCCGGGTCCGCGCGCGAATGGCGGGTCGCACCCAGCGGACCTGCCCCGATCGGCGGTGTCTTCGCGACCGGGCGCGGGCGGATGCTGGAGGGGCGCCGCACCGCTGCGGCAGACTCGACCGAGGAACGAAGGAGTTCTGACATGACCACCACGATCGCCCGCCCGCCGTTCGACCCCGAGCTCGAGGCCGTGCTCACGGTGCTCGCGCAGCAGGTGCCGCCGACGATCACCGCCGACATGATCCCGATGATGCGCGAGGGGCTGGGGATCGACCTGTCGGTCGACCAGCTGCTGCAGGATGCCGGCATCGAGCGGGAGGACCACACCATCGCCGGCTACGGCGGTGACGCGATCGAGGTCACCGTGCTGCGGCCGCGTGGCCGCACCGGAACGGGGCCCGGAATCTACCACACCCACGGCGGCGGCATGATCCTCGGCGACCGGCTCGTCGGCATCGCGACGCTCATCCCGTGGATGCTCGCGCACGACGCCGCGGTCGTCACCGTCGAGTACCGGCTTGCCCCCGAGTTCCCCGACCCGTACCCCGTCGAGGACTGCTATGCGGGACTCGTGTGGACCGGCGAGCACGCCGCCGAGCTCGGCATCGACCCCGCACGCCTCATCATCGCGGGCGCGAGCGCCGGCGGTGGACTCGCGGCCGGCACGGCCCTGCTCGCCCGTGACCGGAGCGGCCCGGCGCTGGCGGGCCAGATGCTCATCTGCCCGATGCTCGACGACCGCGACGTCACGGTGTCGACGGCGCAGATCGACGGCGTCGGCGTCTGGGACCGCGGCAGCAACCTGACCGGCTGGACCGCGCTGCTGGGCGACCGCCGCGGCACCGACGACGTGTCGATCTACGCGGCGCCCGCGCGGGCCACCGATCTGTCGGGACTGCCGCCCGCCTATATCGACTGCGGCTCGGCCGAGGTGTTCCGCGACGAGGACGTCGCCTACGCCACGGCGCTGTGGCACGCGGGCGTGCAGGCGGAGCTGCACGTGTGGGCCGGGGGATTCCACGGCTTCGACATGATGGCGCCGCACGCCGCCCTCGCCCAGGCATCCGTCACCACGCGCGACGGCTGGGTGGCGCGCATCCTCGGCTCCTGACGTGCGGCCGCGGGCGGCATCCGGAATCCTCGCGGACTAGGGTGTTGTCCGCGGCCTCACCGGCCACGAGGGAGCGCGAGGATGCAGGAACTCGTCGGACGACTCACCGCGCTCGACCCCGAGGCGAGCGAGTCGCTCAAGGTCATCACCTACTTCGACGCGCTCGTGGGCGGCGGCGCCAGCACGGAGGCGCTGCTGCGCGCCGCCGCTGCACTGTCGGGGGCGACCGCAGGGGCGACGATCGGCGATCGGACCCTCCGTCGCGATCCGTCGGGCCGCCACGTCGAAGGCGACCGGCCCATGCGCGTCGGGCCGGTGCGCCCGATCCCCACCGGCGAGGTGTGGCTCGAACGCGAGGGCGAGCCGCACGCGAACGACGAGATGGTGGTCGAGCGGCTCGCCCTCGCCACCGAGCTCGTGGAGTCGCGCCATCGACCGGATGCCGCGATCCACGTCGCAATCGACCACGAGCGCCCATCCGCCGACCGGCTCGCGGCGCTGGCGCGGCTGCGCCTGGACCCCGGCACCCGCGCGAGGGCGATCGCCGTGCCCCTCGACAGCGACGCCCCCGCCTCCGTGCCCGTCGCGACCGGGGCGGGGATGGTGCGCGCGGTCATCGACGACGGATCAGCGATCGTCTCCGGCCGAGCGGGCCTGGGGATGTGGGGGCGCGCCGATGCGCTGGCTGACTCGTGGCGCACTGCTGTGATCGCGCTGCGCGTGACCGACGGGCGGCATCCGATCGTCGACGCGACCGACCTCGGCGCGATGCTGCTGATGGCCGAGGCGTACGACCCGGCCGCGGCGCCGCACGACGTCCGGATGCTCGCCGGGCTGGATGCGCGGTCGCGCGAGGTGCTGACGGCCCTCGTCGAGGCGGAGAGCCTGCGAGCGGCGTCGGCGGCGCTCGGCATGCACCACTCGAGTGTGCAGGCCCGCCACGAGTCGCTCACGGGCGAACTCGGCTACGATCCGCGCTCGCCGCTCGGTCGGGCCCGCTACGTCGCCGCCGACCTGCTGCTGCGGCTGGGTGAGCCGACCTGAGCCCTCATCAACGCTGCGAGGCCAGGGCGTCCGACAGCTTGACGCGGCCGCCCATGCGCAGCAGCGAGTTCTGGTAGATCCGCGCGCCGATGAGGATCGCGGCGACGCACGTCGCGATGAGGATCGCGAGCGACAGCAGCGGCTCCCACCACTCGGCGGTGCCGAGGAAGATGCGCATCGGCATGCCGACGGGCGCCGAGAACGGCACGTACGACATCACGCCGAGCACGACGGGGTTGTCGAAGAAGAAGATCACCAGGAAGTACGGCGCCATGATGAGCATGGTCAGCGGTGTCGTGGTCGAGCCGATGTCCTCCTGGCGCGAGACCATCGACGCCGCCGCGGCGAACAGCGATGCGAGCAGCACGAAGCCGAAGAGGAAGAACACCGCGAACCACGCGATCGGCACGCCGAGCCCCTCGAGCAGCTCGGTCTGTCCGGTGATGCTCAGACCGACGATCGCGATCGCTGCGAGCACCAGGATCTGCCCCATCGCGAGGATCGTGTTGCCCACCACCTTGCCCGCGAGCAGCGTCCGCACCGGGATCGCCGAGATGAGCACCTCGACCACGCGGGTCTGCTTCTCCTCCACGACGCTCTGTGCGATCGTGCCGCCGAACAGCGACGCCGCGAGCAGGAAGACGACGCCGAACCCGATCGCGGCGACGTAGCCGAGCGCGTCGGAGCCGGCATCCGGGTTCAGCAGCTCGACCGGCGGCACCTGGGCGAGGCTCAGCAGCAGCTGTGTCGGCGGGCTGTCCTCGGCGAGCACGGCGAAGCCGGTCGGACTCGCGGCGTCGTCGATCACGGCGGCGTCGACCGAGCCGTCGCTCACCAGCGCCTCGGCTTCGGAACGGTCGGCGACCTCGGTGAGCTCGAGATCGGGGATGCCGGCGACGTACTGCTGCGCGTCGGAGGTCACCGCGACGGGGGTGTCGCTGTCGCTGCTCGCGGTGAACCCGCCCCAGATGACCAGCGCGAGGGCGCCGATGAGCAGGATCGCCGTCGAGATGACGAACGCCTTGCTGCGCAGCTTCGAGCCGACCTCTCGCTCGGCGACGAGCCAGATGCTCTGGGCGGTGCGGGGCGCGGTCACTGGATGACCTCCTTGAAGATCTGCGCGAGTGACGGATGCTGCGGGGCGAAGCTCGCGACAGCCCCTCGCGCGACTGCTTGGCGCAACACGTCGCGCGCCGACTCGTCGGAGTCGGCGTCGAAGAGCGCCCATCCCCCGCCGGACTCGACGACGGCGATGCCGGGCAGTGAGGCGAGCCACGACGGGTCGGTGTCGGAGACGAGCTCGAACCGGCGCGAGCTGTGCTGTGCGCGCAGGTCGTCGCGGGCGCCGGCCGCGCGGATCGTGCCGCCCGCGATGATCACCAGGTCGTCGCACAGGCGCTCGACGACGTCGAGCTGGTGCGACGAGAAGAGCACGGCGGCCCCCGCGGCGGCGCGCTCCTGCAGCACGCCGGCAACGACGTCGACGGCCAGCGGGTCAAGGCCCGAGAACGGCTCGTCGAGGATGAGGATGTCGGGTCCGTGCACGAGGGCCGCCGCGATCTGGGCGCGCTGCTGGTTGCCGAGCGAGAGCGCCTCGACGTTGTCGTTCAGGCGCTCGCCGAGGCCCAGCCGCTCGAGTAGGTCGCGCGCGCGCGTCGTGGCATCCGCCTTCGAGAAGCCGTGCAACCGCGCAAGGTACACGATGTGCTCGAGCACCTTCATCTTCGGATAGAGGCCGCGCTCTTCGGGCATGTAGCCGAAGCGGCGGCGGTCATCGGTGCTGACCTCGGCGCCGTCGAGAGTGACCGAACCGGCGTCCTTGCCGAGCACGCCGAGGATGATCCGCATCGCCGTGGTCTTGCCGGCGCCGTTGCCGCCGACGAAGCCGGTCAATCGCCCGGGAGGCACCTGGAACGACACCGCGTCGAGGGCGAGCCGGTCGCCGTAGGCCTTGCTGACATCGGTGAGCTGGAGCACCCTTCCACGCTAACCGACAGGCGCGCCGCCACCGACGGCGCGGCGGTGGGCGCTAGCGTGCGACTGTGAGCGGGGTGGAGAAGCGGGCGCGCAGCCGCACTGCCGATCGCGACATCCCCGTCGGGGTCGTCATGGTCGGCATGGCGGTCGTGGTGTGGTGGCCGGCGTTCACCCTCGGTGCATGGAACGATCTCTTCTTCGACCAGCTGCTGACCGTGTGGGCGGCCTCGACCGCCGCGTTCGTGTTCGTGCTCGTCGAGCGGCGTCCGGTCGGTCTGCGTCTGCTGCGGGCGTTCCTGCTGCTGCTGCCGAGCGTGTGGCTCGCCCTGATGTTCACGGTGAACGATTCGACGGAAGACCTCTTCGAATTCGTCGTCAACCTCGGTGCGATCCTCGCGGTGCTCGTCGGCCTGCCGTTCACGCTGTGGGTGCTCGTGCAGATCGTGTGGCCCGACTTCGGCGGACGCACGCGCGTGGGCACGAAGTGGCTCATCGCCCTCGTGGTGGTGGGCGTCGCGGTGGCGTCGTTCATCCTCGGCCTCAACCAGGCGCACTTCCTCACGTGCGAGGACTTCACGATCAGCGGCAACAATCCGCCCGCGGGCTGCACGCCCGCTCCGCCCGACGACCTGTAGGGCGCGCGGTCAGGCGGCGTCGCGCATGCGAACCGCCCACCGGATGCCGAAGAGCTTGATGACTCCCGGCTGCTGCCCTGCCAGCGCCGTGTCGGCGATCGGCACCATCTCGATGCCTTCGACGTCGAGCCGCTCACCGTCGAAGCGCATCACCGCCGATCCTGCGGCGATGACGTTGCGCGCCCATGCGGTCTCTTCGCCGTAGGGCAGCGCGACCACCCAGCCGTCGCCGTCGCGCAGCGGCGTCACCGGCGTCTCGTAGGCGGTGCCGCTGCGGCGTCCGACGTGCTCGACGACCGCGTACGGCGCCCCCTGCTGGCCGGCCACCTGCATCGCGCCCTTGTTGAGCACGTCGCGCTGCAGCCGGGTGAAGGCGCGGATGAACCGGCGGTCGCCCGACCGGACGCCGACGACCACCACCACGAGCGGGATCGCCAGCAGAGCCAGGACGGCGCCGATCACGGCGGCGACGGTGCCGAGAGCCTTCATGGGGTTCCTCCTCAGAAGATCATGGGCCGATCATCGTCGTCTTCACCGGCGAAGTCGAGGTCGACGACGACGGGAACGTGGTCGCTCGGACCTTCGCCCTTGCGCTCGTTGCGGTGGATCTGCGCGCCGGTCACCGCGTCGGCGAGGGCCTGCGAGCCGAGGATGAAGTCGATGCGCATGCCCTCGTTGCGGGGGAAGCGCAGCTGCTTGTAGTCCCAGTAGGTGAAGCCCGTGGGCACCAGCGGCCGCACGACGTCCTGCACGCCGGCGGACTCGAGCGCCGCGAAGGCGTCGCGCTCGAGCGGCGAGACGTGGGTCGCGAATCCGGGCACGACCGACGGGTCGCCGTTGTCGGCGTCGGTGGGCGCGATGTTGAAGTCGCCGACGAGCGCGAGCGGCAGATCGGGCCGCGCCTGCAGGGTCGCGCGGGTGTCGTCCTCGAGCGCCTTCAGCCAGTGCAGCTTGTAGTCATAGTGCGGGTCGCCGAGCGCGCGGCCGTTGGGCACGTAGAGGCTCCACACCCGCACGCCGTCGATGGTCGCGCCGATCGCGCGCGCCTCCTGCGGGGCATCCGGACCCTCGTGGCCCTTCGCGAATCCGGGCATGCCGGCGAACGCGGTCTCGACGTCGGTCATGGGCTCGCGACTGGCGATCGCGACGCCGTTCCACTGCGAGAACCCGTGCGCCTCGACGTGGTAGCCGGCTTCTTCGAACCGGTCGAGCGGGAACTGGTCGACGCGGCACTTGATCTCCTGCATCGCCAGCACGTCGACGCTCTCGCGCACCGCGAAGTCGACGATGCGGTCGACCCGCGCGCGGATCGAGTTGACGTTCCAGGTGGCCAGGCGCATGGGTTCCAGCCTAGGGTCGAGCGCCGACCTCGGCGGCCGGTCAGAGCGCCTTGAGGATGTCCTCCACGCGCTCCTTCGCGTCGCCGAAGAGCATCTGCGCGTTGTCACGGAAGAACAGCGGGTTCTGCACGCCCGCGTACCCCGACGCCATCGACCGCTTGAAGACGATGACGTTCTCGGCCTCCCACACCTTGAGCACCGGCATCCCCGCGATCGGGCTGCCGGGGTCCTCGGCGGCTGCGGGGTTGACGGTGTCGTTGGCGCCGATGACGAGCACGACCGACGTGTCGGGCATGTCGTCGTTGATCTCGTCCATCTCGAGCACGATGTCGTACGGCACCTTCGCCTCGGCCAGCAGCACGTTCATGTGGCCGGGCAGGCGACCGGCGACAGGGTGGATGCCGAAGCGCACGTTGACGCCGCGCTCCCGCAGCCGTGCCGCGAGCTCGGCGACGGGGTACTGGGCCTGGGCCACCGCCATGCCGTAGCCCGGGGTGATGACGACGCTGTCGGCGGCCGCGAGCATCTCGGCCGCGGTCTCGGCGTCGACCTCGCGGTGCTCGCCGGTCTCCTCGTCGTCCTTCCGCGGGGCTTCGATGCCGAAGCCGCCGGCGATCACCGAGATGAACGAGCGGTTCATCGCCCGGCACATGATGTACGACAGGTACGCACCCGACGAGCCCACGAGCGCGCCGGTGACGATGAGCAGGTCGTTGTTCAGCAGGAAGCCCGCGGCGGCTGCCGCCCAGCCCGAGTAGCTGTTGAGCATCGAGACGACGACGGGCATGTCGCCGCCGCCGATAGACGCCACCAGGTGCCAGCCGAGCGCGAGTGCGAGGGCGGTCACCACGATGAGCAGCCACAGGTCGGGCGTGATGACGTACCAGACCGTGAGCGCGAGGAAGACGATGACGGCACCGAGGTTGAGCGCGTTCTTGCCGGGCAGCATGAGCGGCTTCGACGACATGCGCGCCGAGAGCTTCAGGAACGCGACGATCGATCCGGTGAAGGTGACGCCGCCGATGAAGACGCCGATGAACACCTCGGCGTGGTGGATGTCGGCGAGCGCCCCTTCGAGGCCGGTGTCGTAGAGCGCGCCGTTCCAGCCGACGAGCACGGCCGCGAGGCCCACGAACGAGTGCAGCAGCGCGATGAGCTGCGGCATCCCGGTCATCTCGACGCGGCGCGCCCGCCACAGTCCGATCGCGGCGCCGACGAGCATCGCGACGACGAGCAGAGTGAGTCCGAGCGCGGCCTGCGGGCCGCCCCACGAGGCGGTGACGGTGAGCCAGATCGTGGCGGCGAGGGCGAGGGCCATGCCGATCATGCCGTAGACGACCCCGCGGCGGGCGGTGTCGTGGCGGCTGAGACCGGCGAGGCTCAGGATGAACAGCAGCGCGGCGACGATGTAGGCGGCCGTCGCGACCGACGCGGCGGTCACCGGGCGTCACCCTTCGTGAACATCGCGAGCATTCGGCGGGTGACCGCGAACCCTCCGAAGATGTTGATGCTGGCCAGCAGCACCGCGACGGCGGCGAGGATCTGCACCGTGACATCCGGCACCGCCAGCTGCACGATGGCGCCGACGACGATGATGCCCGAGATCGCGTTGGTCACACTCATCAGCGGCGTGTGCAGGGCATGCGTGACCTTGCTGATCACGTAGAAGCCGACGACGACCGACAGGGTCAGCACCGTGAGGTGCTGCGGCAGCGGTGCCGGGGCCACCGCGCTCACGAGGAACAGCAGCGCGATGCCCGCGACCGCGAGTGCGGCGCGCACCGCCGGGGTGAACCGCGACTTCTTGGGTGGTGGGGCGGATGCCTCGGCCGCAGCGGCCGGCGCGGGTGCCGCCGAGACGCTCACCGGCGGGGGCGGCCACGTCGAGGCGCCGTCGCGCACGACGGTGACCCCGCGCTGCACGACGTCGTCGAAGTCGAGCGTCAGGTTCCCGTCCTTTTCGGGGGTCACGAGCTTCAGCAGATTGAGCAGGTTCGTCGCGTACAGCTGCGACGCCTGTGCGGGAAGCCGGCCGGCGAGGTCGGTGTAGCCCAGGATCACGACGCCGTTGTCGGTCACGACCCGCTCGCCGGCGACCGAGCCGGCGACGTTGCCGCCCTGCGAGGCGGCCATGTCGACCACGACGCTGCCGGGCTTCATGCTCGCGACGTCGTCGGCGGTCAGCAGGCGCGGAGCGGGGCGCCCCGGGATCAGCGCGGTCGTGATGATGATGTCGGCCTCGCGCGCCTGCTCCGAGTAGATCTCGGCGGCGCGGCGGTCGTACGCCTCGCTCGTGGCCTTCGCATAGCCGTCGGACGAGACCTCCTTGTGCTCGTCGGGAACGACGACCTCGAGGTACTCACCGCCGATCGAGCGCACCTGATCGGCCACCTCCGGCCGGGGGTCGGTCGCGCGCACCACGGCGCCGAGGCTCGAGGCCGCACCGATCGCCGCGAGACCGGCGACGCCCGCACCCGCGACCAGCACCGTCGCCGGAGGCACCTTGCCCGCCGCGGTCACCTGGCCGGTGAAGAAGCGGCCGAACTCGTGAGCGGCCTCGACGACCGCGCGGTATCCGGCGATGTTCGCCATCGAGCTCAGGACATCCATCGACTGCGCGCGCGAGATGCGCGGCACGGCGTCCATCGCGAGCGCCGTGATCCCGCGGGTCGACAGCGCCTCGACCAGGTCCGGACGTAGCGCGGGGCTCAGCATCCCGATGAGCGTCGCCCCGTCGGCCAGCCGCGCGATGTCGGCCTCGGCCGGCTGCGTCACCTTCAGCACGATCGGCGACGACCACGCGGTGTCGGCGTCGACGAGCGTCGCGCCCGCGTCGCGATACGCGTCGTCGGGGAACGAGGATGCCGCGCCCGCGCCGCGTTCGACGACGACCTCGTAGCCGAGGGCGATGATCTTCGGCACGGTGATGGGCGTCGCCGCCACGCGGTTCTCGCCGGGCGGCTCGGTGACGATGCCGATGCGCATACGGGCTCCCTTGCTCCGGGCTGCGGCGCTCGGGTTCGGCGCCGCACACGATCACCTCGACTCTAGAGGGGTCGGCGAGCGCGTCTGCGCACGTGTCCATAGACTCGGGGGCATGACCGCCGCCTCCACGCCCGAACTCGAACTCGACCGGCAGAACCTCATCGCCCTCATCGGCGCCGAGGCGGTGTTCCACGGCGACTTCACGCTCTCGAGCGGCAAGAAGGCGACGTACTACGTCGACATGCGCAAGCTCACGCTCGATCACCGGGCGGCGCCCGCGATCGGCCGCATCATGCTCGACCTCGTGCGCGACATCGACGGCATCGTCGCCGTCGGCGGGCTCACGCTGGGCGCCGACCCGATCGCGAACGCGATGATGCACGAGTCGGCGCGCACCACGCGGCCGCTCGACGCGTTCGTCGTGCGCAAGGAGCCGAAGGACCACGGCCGCGGCCGTCAGATCGAGGGCGCGGATGTCGCGGGCAAGCGCGTCGTCGTCGTCGAGGACACCTCGACCACGGGCCAGTCGGCCCTCAAGGCCGTCGAGGCGCTGCGCCGCGAAGGCGCCGAGCCGGTGGCGGTCGCGGTGATCGTCGATCGTGCGACCGGTGCGCAGGCGGCCGTCGAGGCGGCAGGGCTGCAGTGGCTCGCGGCGATCGACCTCGACGACCTCAAGCTGAAGCCGCAGTAGCGCTCATTCTTCGCCGTCGTCGTCGCCGCGATTGCGGAAGTACTGCCAGACGAAGACGATCAGCGTTCCCAGCAGCACGATTCCCGTGGTGGCGAAGAGCAGCTGCTGCTCGAACTCGTTCACGGGCGCTTCCCCTCCGCAGCATCCGCCACGAGCTTCGTGATGCGCTTCTCACGCGTCTCGGACCGTCGCGCCAGATCGACGGTTGCGATGCCGAGCTTGCGGGCCGACGGTGGGAACGCGTCCCACTGCGCGCGCGCGGCGGGGGTGGCGTCGAGCGCCGCCTTGAGATCGTCGGGCTCGCGCAGCGCCTCGGAGTTGTCGAGCAGCGACCACGAGCCGTTCTGCTTCGCGACCTCGATCGCACGGATGCCGGCGGGATGCAGCATCCCGTCGCGTTCGAGCTCGGTCACCCGGGCCTTGTTGGTCGCCGCCCAGCCGCTCGTCGACCGGCGCGGCGAGAACCAGAGGCCGCTCGTCTGCTCGTCGAACGCGCGGGTCGGGCCGTCGATCCACCCGAAGCACAGGGCGTGGCGGATCGCGTCCTCGTAGCCGACCGTCTCGAGCCCCGAGCCCTTGCGCGCACGCACGAGCCACACGCCGCGGGATGCCTCGTGGTGGGCCTCGAGCCACGTGCGCCAGGCCGCGGCATCCTTCACCACGACCTTCTCGCCGTCGTCGAGCGCACCCATCGGCGTCACCTCCTGCGGCGGAGCGGTCGGTCGGCGTTCCGCTCCGGCTCAGCCTAACGGCCGGTCCGACACCCTAAGGTCGAGGTGTGACACGACAGGCGTGGGACCTCCCCGACCTGTCAGGGCGCGCCTATCTGATCACGGGCGCCAACGCCGGACTCGGCTACTTCTCGAGCGAGCACCTCGTGCGCGCGGGTGCCACCGTCGTCATGACGGGCCGCAATCCGAACCGGCTCGCGCAGGCGCGGGCCGCGGTGCGGCGACGGGTGCCCGAGGCCGATCCCGAGCGGGTCGAATCGCTGCTGCTCGACACCAGCAACCTCGGCTCCGTGCGCGCCGCGGCGGCGAGCGCCCGCGCACGCACCAAGCTCGACGGCCTGCTGCTCAACGCCGGCATCGTGCATCCGCCCACGGCGCGTGAGACGGCGCCCGACGGCAGCGAGCTCGTCATGGCCACGAATGCGCTGGGCCACTTCGCGCTCGCGGGCGAGCTGCTGACCACCCTCGCCGCCGCTGGCGGACGCATGGTGTGGCTCGGCAGCATGTCGACGTCGCTGACGCCGTACGACCCCGCCGACCCCCAGCTCACCGAGGGCTACACCGGCTGGCGCGCCTACGTGCAGTCGAAGGTCGCCGCCACGGCGCTCGGCTTCGAGGCCGATCGGCGGCTGCGCGACGCCGGCGTCGACGTGATGAGCGTCGTGGCGCACCCGGGATACTCGACAAGCGGTCGCACGCCCGGCATCGTCGGGGTCAACAGCCCGTCGCGGGCCTCGCGGTTCGTCGACAACCTGCAGGCGCCGATCTCGCAGTCCAAGCAGCAGGGCGCGTGGCCGCTCGTGCATGCGCTCACCGCCGAAGGCGTGTCGGGCGGCGACTACTGGGGTCCGTACACCGGCATGCGCGGCAAGCCGCGCCGTCAGACGGCGTCGAAGGTCACGCGCGATCCCGAGGTCGCCGAGCGCCTGTGGCGGTTCGCCGAAGAGACCACCGGCGTGCTGTGGCCCTTCGCGAAGGCGGCAGCGGTCAGGCGCTGAGCCACACCGCATCCGACGCCGCGGCGGGCAGTTCGACCGTGCCGCCGCCGATGCGCACCGCGGTGGGCGCGACCACGGCCACCTCGACGCCGACCTCGACCCCCGCCGCCTCGGCGGCGCGCAGCACGTCGGGGTCGCGGTCGCTCACGCGCAGCACGCGCCCGACGTGGCCCGCGGGGGCGAGTGCGAGCAGCACGAACGGTTCGCGCTCGACCTGCCCTGCGGCATCCGGGATCGCATCGCCGTGCGGATCGAACCGCGGGTGGCCCAGCCGCTCGTCGATGCGGTCGAGCAGCCGGTCGCTCACCGCGTGTTCGAGCACCTCAGCCTCGTCGTGCACCTCGTCCCACGAGTAGCCGTACTCGCGCACCAGCCACGTCTCGATGAGCCGGTGCCGCCGTGTGATCGCCGCCGCGCGGCGCAGCCCCGCCTGCGTGAGCGCGACGGGGCCGTACGGACGATGATCGACGAGGCCCTGCGCGGCCAGCTTCTGCACCATCTCGGTGACGCTCGACGGCACGAGGCCCAGCTCGCCCGCCAGCTGCGACGGCGTGATGCGCTCGTCCTGCCACTCCGTGTGGGCGTAGATCGCCTTCAGGTAGTCGTCGACGGCAGGGGAGGCCACCGTCACAGGGTACCGGCGGCTATGCGCCGGTGAAGACGAGCCACAGCAGCACGCCGTTGAGTGCGATGAGGAACAGGGATGCCGCGACGCCGGCGATCGTCGTCGCGACGCGGTTGCGGTACTGCCCCAGCACATCGCGGCGCGCGGTGAGCGCGACGAGAGGCACGAGAGCGAAGGGGATGCCGAACGAGAGCACGACCTGGCTGAGCACGAGCGCGAGCGTCGGGTCGAACCCGATGCCCAGGATGATGAGCGCGGGAACGAGGGTCACCAGGCGGCGGGTGATGAGCGGCACCCGCACCTTCAGCAGGCCGTGCATGATCTCGGCGCCCGCGTACGCACCCACCGACGTGCTCGCGAGGCCGCTCGCGAGCAGTCCGACCGCGAAGAGGGTCGCCACCAGCGGGCCGATGCCGTCGTAGAGGGCGGCGTACGCTCCCTCGAGGCTGTCGGTGCCGGGCACGCCGGCGAGGTTGGCGGCGGCGAGCAGCAGGATGCAGAGGTTGACGGTGCCGGCGATCGCCATCGCGATCGTGACGTCCCACTTGGTGGCGCGCAGCAGGCGGGGCGTCGACAGTCCGCGCAGCTTCTCGAGGTCGACGCCGACGCGCGGGCCCGGGCCGCCCGCCGGCGCGAATCGGTCGCGCGCGAGCGCGGAGTGGGCGTAGATGGCGTGGGGCATGACCGTCGCGCCGAGGATCGAGGCGGCCAGCAGCACCGAGTCGGTGCCTTCGAAGCGCGGGAGCATGCCGCCGAGCACACCGGCCGGATCGGGCGGCGCGACGAAGACGCCGTAGGTGAAGCCCACCGCGATGACGGCGACCATCGCGATCACGACGAACTCGAACGGCTTCGCGCCGCCGCGCGACTGCACGATCAGCAGCAGCAGCGAGATCGTGCCGGTGATGAGCCCGCCCCACAGCAGGGGGATGCCGAACAGCAGCCACAGCGCGACCGCGCCGCCGATGACCTCGGCGATGTCGGTCGCCATCGCCACGAGCTCGGCCTGCAGCCAGTACGCGCGCCGCCCCCACTTCGAGCGGATGCGGGTTCCCAGCGTCTCGGGCAGGCTGTGGCCGGTGACGATGCCGAGCTTGGCCGACAGGTACTGGATGAGCCACGCCATGACATTGGCGAGGACGACGACCCACACGAGCAGGTACCCGTAGCGGGCGCCCGCGGTCATGTTGCTCGCGACGTTGCCGGGGTCGAGGTAGGCGACGCCCGCGACCAGGGCCGGGCCGATGAGCCACGCGAGCCGCCGCGTGCCCGCCCGGCGCCGGGTCGCCGGGGGCGCGGCATCCGTCATCGGAGTTTTCGGCACACCGAAACCGTACAGCATTTTTCGGGATACCGAAATCCCCGATCACGGCAGCCGCAGATGGGCGGGTACGCTGGCCGCGTGGAGGACGAGCCCGGGGCCGAGCCGACGATTCCGGCCGGGGTCGGGCCGTGGCCCGGTGGTCCGGATGCCTGGCCCGACGACCCGCGCTACGACCGGCAGCTGCTCGCCGACGGAGATCGCCGCAACGTGATCGACGCCTATCGGTACTGGACGATGGACGCGATCGTCGCCGACCTCGACTCCCGACGGCACGCGTTCCACGTCGCGATCGAGAACTGGCAGCACGACATGAACATCGGGTCGATCGTGCGCAGCGCCAACGCCTTCGCGGCCGCTGAGGTGCACATCATCGGCCGTCGTCGGTGGAACCGCCGCGGCGCCATGGTGACCGACCGGTACCAGCACGTGCGGCACCACGAGGACGTGGCCGCGTTCGCGGCGTGGGCGGATGCCGCCGGCATCCCGGTGCTCGCCATCGACAACGTCGACGGGGCGCAGCCGGTTGACGTGGCCGAGATCCCCGAGCGATGCGTGCTGCTGTTCGGCCAGGAGGGGCCGGGGCTGTCGCCGGAAGCACTGGACGCGGCATCCGGTCGCATCGAGATCACGCAGTACGGATCGACCCGGTCGATCAACGCGAGCGCCGCAGCCGCCGTCGTGATGTACGAGTGGTGCCGCCGCTGGGCGTGACGTCGTACGTCAGTCGCGGTCGATCCCGAAGGTGTGGCGCATCAGCGCCTGAACGTCGCGGTCCAGGTTGTCGAACCGAAC